>DAHXOQ010000330.1 GCA_027364815.1 Acidobacteriaceae bacterium
TGTTCTTTTCTTTGCCACCGATGTATGTCTCATCAATCTCAACTGTGCCGTCAAATGGTCCACCCAACCGCCCGCCCTGATTGAACGTCTCACGGATGCGGTGAGCAAGAAACCACGCGGTTTTCTGAGTCACACCCAACGTCTTTGCGAGCTGAATGCTGCTGATGCCTTTGCGGTGACTCGTTAAAATCCATGTTGCCATTAGCCACACCTTGAGAGTAACCTTGCTCTCAGCCAAAACAGACCCAGTACGCACACTGAATTGTTTACGGCACGTTCCACACTTGAAACGCTTCTGGACCTCAAGGCGATACACCTTGTAGTTCCCGCAATGCGGGCAGTTTACCCCGCGTGGCCAACGTGAAGCTATGATGAAATCTTCGCAAGCCTTCTCGGTCGGGTACTTAGCGAGAAAGTCAAACACGTTCAATGAGCCGCGCAAATCAACAACTGCCTTCTTCTTCATAATGTAATTATACTAACCCTACCCGTTGGGTTTGTCAAGTATATAATTCCCATTTTTTTTGTCTATAGATAAAAAACAAAAGCAAGAGCAACCGCAGATTCTTCGACTCGTCATTTGCGCCGGGCGCAAATGACTTCGCTCAGAATGACACGCAGTAGGTTGTATGCAGGATGACAGACAGTAGGTTGTATGCAGGATGACAGATTTTTGAGAGGGTGAAGGTTGAATTATCCCCGGTCCCCAAGTGCGAGGGATCGGGGGCACCCGTCCAATTTTTTTGGGAATTATATACCTGATTAACCCACGCGTCGGGTTATCTTTTTACTGTTTGCGTAGATGGAGCCAATGTCATCTACTCTGATGCGGAACTTGGTTCCGTGATTGCGGATCGCTGTGCCTCTGCCTTGCTGAGTACGAGCGTCAAAATCTACGCATATGGTTCCGTTCTCGATTGCAGCGGCAAACCCTCTTACGTCCGGTTCCCAGTATGCCATTGCACTTTCAAATGTAACGCTACGTGGATGCTTGTGCAGCTCCCCACTCACAACTATTAACCGCCTGAGTTTGGCTGAGAGTGCATTGAGAATTGTGTTGTGAGACCAATGCGGGACCGCTCCGTCTTTGTGCTTATTCCTAATCACTATGCGGTCATCTTCATTCACCACGTAAAAACCGCGTGCTGTACTCCCGCTGATAGTGTGGCGAAAACTTAGACGGCCTGAATCATCGGGCCATCCGTGAGTATGAACCATTTGGCGAATGATGCCTCTAGGTTCGGGGTCTTTGTGAAATAACGTGAGTAGTGCTGTGCCGCCGTGAAATTTGATTTCCCAATCCTTGTAATCAGGAGCATCGTGGTTATTTGCTTCAACCGCAAATAGGCTTTGTAGAAATTCCCCTGGTCCGCCGTTGCCATTAAATCGTTTGCGGTTGGGTATCTCATAGGTTCCGGTTTTAAGAATGTCAGCGACGATCTTAAAAGTCTCGGTCCCTGTGCGGGGTTGAGCGGGTTTAACGAGCCTAATTGGCATAGGCAGAAATTATACAAGTTTGTTCTTTGCTTGCTCCAACAATCTGCGCTGCGCCATCTCGCAATACTTCTTACTAATCTCCGCACCAATCCATTCACGATTCAGA
This sequence comes from Acidobacteriaceae bacterium, assembly GCA_027364815.1. GTDB lineage: Bacteria > Acidobacteriota > Terriglobia > Terriglobales > Acidobacteriaceae > CAIMNN01. The sequence goes on from DAHXOQ010000330.1 coordinate 1,604, forward strand.
ATCTCAGCGGCCACAGCCGAAGTTCCGCTCCCCATGAAGGGGTCCAGAACCACGCCGGACGGACTGGCAGCGATGCAACGCTGTGCAATTTCAATGGGGAAGGGGGCCGGATGTGAATTGTCTCTGGCTTGCGGTATCTCCCACACGTCACCTTGTGCATTCGCTTTAGGTGCTAGCTTAAAGTCTGGTTTAGCGATGAGATAAATGACTTCATAGGTGGGGAGAAAATACCCCGCGTTGAAATTGATTCCACCCTTGCGCTTCCAGATGATGATTTGGCGCACAGGGAAACCAGACACAATATCGTGCCGATCTTGAAGCAAGCCATCCTGTACACGCCATTTGTGATTGTAGAAAATCGCTCCGTCATTTCGCAGGACGCGCATCATTGCAGTTAGGCAGTTGCGCTGCCACTCCACATACTTGTCATGCGGCATGGTGTCGTCGTGATCTTCATAGCCATTGATGAGCGCGGCATTGGCCCACTTGCCGCCGCGTCCATCTTTCATGCCGTTCCCTGTTGAATTTTTCAGATTGTAGGGCGGCGAAGTGACAACTACACCGATGCTCTCCTCCGGCAATTTGCCCATGAGTTCGATTGCATCCATGCAGTGAATCTTGTTCGACCACTTCTCCAGCGAAGGCGTGACGGCTCTCTCAGGGACGAGTACAGGCCCATGAACAAGCGACCGCATCACATCCCCGAACTCTGCTTGAATGGGTTCAATCAACAATGCGTTACGCGACACCTTTTAGCTCCTTGTAGGTCAGGCGGCGACCATTGCCGTTGTAAAACGCTAGGGCGAATGTTGCTTCATCTGAACTCTTCGCAGTGTTGTGACGGAATGAAAATTCATCAACGTAGCGGCCCAAATGCGCAGGACTCATGCGGTGATACACGCCATAGAAGCCACGTTTCAAGAGTGCCCAAAACGACTCGATACCGTTTGTTGAGGCCATGCCATTGACGTACTCGCCAACCGAATGACGCACGGCTGAGTGCGAGTAATCCAGCATTCCCGTGTAGGCGCTGTGATCGTCGGTATAGATAACAGCACCCTTTGTGACCGTCTTACGAATCTCTCCTTGTAATGTTTTACGCGTCGTATCCTTCACTGGCTTGCCTGTAATGCGTCCACCGCGCTCACGCATTCCCAAAACAGCAATCTTTCCCACGGCTCCACGTCCGGCATTCAATCGCTTACTCTTGTGTTTGTTCTTTTCTTTGCCACCGATGTATGTCTCATCAATCTCAACTGTGCCGTCAAATGGTCCACCCAACCGCCCGCCC
>DAHXOQ010000331.1 GCA_027364815.1 Acidobacteriaceae bacterium
TTCCGGCCGCAACGTTGCATTCCCTGAAAATCGCGGCGAGTAAAGCGTCAACATTCCCGCGCGGCTTCCACACCCAGCTTCTATCGTTCTCAAATTCCCCAGGCGATTTTTCTCCGCCACCATGCACAGCTTTTTGAAAACCTCCGGCGATGGCTCAAAAGCGAATACCCTTCCACTGTCACCCACCTGCGAACTGAAGAGCGCGCTCAAAAATCCCACATTTGCGCCCACATCAATCACCACCGCACCGGGCTTAACAAACCGCACAACTTGAGCTTTCTCAAAGCTCCACCATTTTCTGCCATAGAGCGAGTAGTGCAGCATCTGCCTGTCGCCATCACCCACCACAGGCAATAGCACCGGGCCACCGCGCACCCAGCAAACTCCACCCGCAAGCCGTCTCCGCAACTCGAGCACCATTCGCCCCAATTCAATATAGAGACGATTCACCACCCGCGCTCTCACTGCTTCAAGCCAACTGCGTTTCTGCATGCAATCCCCACTTGCGACTATGAACATTCTTGCAAATTGACGCGACATTCACGGTAGCATTTCTCACTCACATTCCTTAAATCGCCCAAATGCCCTACTCTTATACCATGAGCACTACGCATACCGCAGACGTTCATCTTACTGAAACACTCCACGATGTACTGGTTATCGGCGCCGGTCCCACCGGGCTCGCCTGCGCCATCGACGCGCAAGATGCCGGCCTCGACGTCATCCTGGTTGAAAAAGGCTGCATCTGCAACTCGCTCTTCCACTACCCCTCGCACATGATCTTCTTCACCACTCCAGAGCTACTCGAGATTGGCAACATTCCCTTCCCCAGCCCCAATCAGAAACCCACGCGCAACGAAGCTCTCGAGTACTACCGCCAGGTCGCCGCCTACTATGAACTCGACGTGCGTCAGTACCAACGCGTCACCGGAGTTGCCGGCAAAGATGGCGACTTCCTCGTCCAAATTCACGACCGCTTTGGACGACGCGGAATGTTGCGCGCGCGTAAGCTCATCATCGCCACCGGCTATTACGATCTGCCCAACTTGCTGCGCATCCCCGGCGAGGAACTCTCCAAGGTCCATCATTATTACGACGACGCGCATCCCTATTACGACATGGATGTCGTCGTCATCGGCGCCAAGAACTCAGCCGCCATCGCCGCGCTTGAACTCTGGCGTCACGGAGCGCGCGTAACCATCATCGTGCGCGAGGCCGCGATTCATCGCCACGTCAAATACTGGATCAAGCCCGATATCGAAAACCGCATCAAGAACGGCGAGATTCGCGCCTTCTTCAATTCCAATGTCACTGAAGTTCTTCCCGACTCGGTCGTCATCGCCTCGCCTGAAGGCCGCGTCAAAATCAAAAATGATTTCGTCTTCGCCATGACCGGCTATCATCCGGACTTTGAATTTCTTCAGATGTTTGGCATCAAAAGCGAAGGCCCCGACAAGCTGCCCGTCTGCGATTCCGAAACGCTGGAGAGCAACGTCAAGGGAATCTATCTCGCCGGTGTCATCGTCGCAGGAAAGCGCACCAATGAAATCTTCATTGAAAACGGCCGCTTTCACGGAGTGCAGATCGCCAAGGCTCTGAAAGAAGCACTCGCTTAATTGATTGCAGGCAAGGTGGAGTGAATCAAATTATCGAGTTTTAAATCGCTCTGCGCGGGCGAGCTATTCGCATTGCAGTGTTGTGAAGTGATTCCACTCTTCGCATACGATTGCGTCACGTGCATTCTATCCATCAAAATATACCGCGCTCTGACACCGCTGAAGCTCACCGGCAACTCCGCCGCGGCGCGTCTGCGATCCACATAAATCACCAACGCCGCCTCGCGCGGATTATCTAAACTCTCTCCTACGCCAACTCCAAAAAACGCCGGAGTCTGCTTCATCAACACGGGAGCAATCTGCTTCTTCACCGCAATCGCCGCATTCAACGTTGCTGCCGGCAGTGCAAGCGCCGTGGTCGTCGTCGAGTGCGCATTCAATCCAGAAGCTTGCAGCGTCTTCGCATCCGTACACACAATCTGCGTGCGCACGCCGCCAATCGTCACGGGAATCTGCGCCGTCGAATTTTCCTCCAGCGCCACCACAATCGCCGCCTCGCCAATGTGGTCGTTGCTCTTGCCCACCGCAACCGCGAGCACTCCCGTACTCGGATTCACCAGCATGCGCGCCTCACTCAAGGCCTGTTGTGCACGCGCTTGTTCACTCGCAGGCAACGCCCGAGCCTGTGCCGCGCTTACCGTGCTATCGCCATAGCTCAGGCAACTTACCGCGTGATCCGCACCACCAACAAAACTTAAACTCGAACTCCCGCCCAATTGCGTCGCCAACTCCGTCAGCACTTCCGGCGCCGGATTCGCCACCGCCTGGCTCACTCCTGCCGAATCTGTTCCGCCCGCAAAGTACAGCCCCACCGGCTCCGCATTCGACGCGTCCACAATCAGCGACCCCGAATCACCCGCATCGCTGAATCCATTTCCGCTGATCGCAATCTGATTCGTGAACGTCTTGCTCAAATAAGGAACCGTTTCCGCGCAATCCCTGAAATAATCCACGCTCAAATCAAGATTCACCGCAGAAACATTCGCGCACGTCAGACCCGTCGTCCGGCCGCTCTTCGCAACTTTCATCGGCAACAGCACCGCAGTCACCGTCTCGCCGCGTCCACCCGTCGAGCTGATTCCCGGTGCAGCTGCGCTCAATGTTCCATCCGCCTGCTTCACGCCAAGCTCAAGAATTCTTCCCGCCGGATCCACCATTCCGGTCGCCACCTGCGCAATCGCGGCATCAATATTTGTATGGGGCGCGCTCAGCGGCGTGAAGGCGCTCAGCGAAGCAATCGCAGTCACACCCATCGGCGAGCAGTCGTTATCAATC
>DAHXOQ010000332.1 GCA_027364815.1 Acidobacteriaceae bacterium
TTGTTGCGCGGCATTCCGAAGGAAGACGTGGAGCGCGGCATGGTGCTGGCGAAGACCGGCTCGATCACCCCGCACACGGTTTTCAAGGGCGAGGTTTACGTTTTGTCGAAGGAAGAAGGCGGACGTCACACTCCGTTCTTCAAGGGCTATCGTCCTCAGTTTTATTTCCGCACGACGGACGTGACGGGAGTAGCCGAGTTGCCGGCGGGTGTTGAGATGGTGATGCCTGGTGACAACGTTCAGCTTCAGATTGAGCTGATCACGCCGGTGGCGATGGAAAAGGGCTTGCGCTTTGCGATCCGCGAGGGCGGCCGCACGGTGGGAGCGGGAACGATTTCGGAAATCATCAAGTAACAGGGGTCAGATGTCAGAAATCAGGGGTCAGTTGGAGTTGCAGAAGAACTGGCAATGCTGATTGAGCTAAAACAAAAGCTGATTCCTGATATCTGACATCTGAAATCTGTAGAAAGATTGGTAAATTGCGATGCGTGAAATTGTGACGTTGCAATGCACTGAGTGCAAGGAGCGGAATTACGCGACGACGAAGAACAAGAAGACGACGACAAAGCGTCTTGAGTTCTCCAAGTTTTGTAACCGCTGCCGCAAGCACCAGCCGCATAAGGAAACGAAGTAAGCAGGAATCAGATATCAGATGTCAGGGATCAGGCAAAAAGCCGAGCCCTGAATTCTGACCTCTGACCCCTGAATAGGGGCGTAAGCTCAACGGTTAAACTGTCGGTCTCCAAAACCGAACTTGGGGGTTCGAATCCCTCCGCCCCTGCCAGTTTTGTGGATGCACAGAGAGAAGCGAATATCTTCAAAGCTCTGTGCGGGAATGGAAAGAAGAAGATGGCGAAAGCAATAGTCGCAGGCAATAACGGAGAAGGCAAGCGCAACCCGGTTGTGGCGTGGTGGACAGAGTTCATGGATTTTCTGAGCGATGTTCGCGGCGAGATGCGCAAAGTGGTAACCCCGTCGCGCAAGGAAGTTGAAGCGACGACGACGGTTGTCCTGATCGCAGTGATGCTCTTCGGCATTTACTTTTTTGTGGCCGACAGCATTTTCTCCATTGGTTTGAGAGCATTGATCGACAAGCTGTCTGGCACTAAGTAAGTAGCCGGGCGTATGCCTGCGGAAGCGGGCATTGAAACGCGAGAGTAGAAGATGGCAGAAGAGTTCGAACAACCTGAGACGGTCAAGAACGAAGCGGTGACTCCGGCCGAGATCGAAACTGAAGCAGTTGAATCTGAGCCTGTGGCCGAGACGGTGCCTGAAGTAAAGGCAGCGCCGGTGGTTGAGGTTGCGCCAGCAGTGCAGGCTGCGACAACTGTTGAAGCGCCAGCAGAGCCGGTGAAGAATGAGAATTTCCGCTGGTACATACTTCATGCCTACTCCGGGTTTGAGCGCAAGGTCAAGGAATCCATCATGAGTCGCGTGCAGGCCTTTGGCCTGGAGAGCAAAATCGGCGATGTGGTGATTCCGACCGAGAAGGTTACTGAAATTTACAATGGAAAGAAGCGCACGGTTGAGCGGGTATTTATCCCCGGCTATGTGCTGATTCTGATGGAACTCGACAATCATCTTTGGCACGTGCTGAAAGAGACGCCGAAGGTGACAGGATTTTTGGGCACCGGCGACAAGCCGGTTGCGCTGACCGAGGATGAAATTCGCTCACTCTTGAACCGTTCGGAGTCGACGAAGGACAAGCCGAGGCAGAAGATCAAGTTTGAGAAGAACGAGCAGGTCCGGATTAACGACGGGCCGTTTGCGAACTTCAACGGCGTAGTGGACGAGGTGAATGAAGACCGCGAGACGCTGAAGGTGATGGTGACGATTTTTGGTCGCTCCACGCCGGTTGAGCTTGAGTTCGCCAAAGTCGAAAAGATTGAGTAGGTGCAGTTTTCAGCGAGTAGTTTTCAGCTTCTAGCCGGATTGCGAACCTGGACGGATTCGGTTGAGAGTGAAAGTTGAAACGGCATCACCAAAATTGAGAGCAGAGAAAAACCGGCTGGCTGCCTTCAGGAGCTGACAACTGGTTTTGAAGGAAAAACACATGGCACCTCCGAAGAAAGTATCACCCTACGTCAAGCTGCAGATTGTGGCAGGCAAAGCAACTCCCGCACCTCCAGTTGGCCCGGCGCGCGGACAGGCCCAGGTCAACATCATGGAGTTCTGCAAGCAGTTCAACGCGCGCACCTCAGGCAAGGATATGGAAGGCCTGATCATCCCAGTGGTGATTACGGTTTACGCGGACCGCAGCTTCACCTTTGTGACCAAGACGCCTCCGGCATCGGTACTGTTGCTGAAGGCGGCGGGCGTTGCCAAGGGCGCAGGCGTTCCGAACAAGGACAAAGTGGGCAAGGTGACGGAGAAGCAGGTCCGTGAGATCGCCACACAGAAGATGCCCGATTTGAATGCGAGCTCGGTTGAGACGGCAATGAAGAGCATCAAGGGCACGGCGCGCTCGATGGGTATTGAAGTCGTGGCGTAAAGAGAGTTGCCAGTTGTCAATACTCAGTTAATACAGAGCTAGCTGAGAGCTGGGGCAAGAAAGCGCAAAAGGCCCTCCCCGTGTGGGGAGGGCCTTTTTGCATTGTGCGCTGAATAGGGTTGGGCCTTGCGCTGGGCTGCTGTGGCTCCCGATTAGCTGGTGGGAGTTGAGCCAAAGCCTTCGCGCGGGCGGCCTGGGGCCGGCTTCACTTTAGGCTTGGGCGGCTTCTTGGTTTCTTTTTTGCCTCTGTCTTTGTTTCCCATGGTTGATAGTTTGCCACAATCACCTGCCGTGAGGCCAGCTACATTCATCTAAGATGGTTCGAATGGCAAGTCTACCCACAACAATTCAATCTGCAATAAAGTCGCAACGCATGTGCCTATTG
>DAHXOQ010000333.1 GCA_027364815.1 Acidobacteriaceae bacterium
CCACAGAGGTGCTTGACACTAGGGCGGACACGATTGCGCGAGGTCCAGCCGCCGAGGCGCAGTTCGCCTGCTTTTTCGTAAGCTACGAACCAGTGATTGGATTGCTTTTTCTCTGTGCCGCAGAGATCGCATGAAATGGCTTGACGAATCATTCCGAGTCCTCTGTCCGCGAACGCAAAATAATAGCGTTGACGAACCGCTCCCATCGAGGTGCTCAATGCTGCTCCTTGACTCACGCCGGGGAGTAATTGAGTGCATACATTTATTTCATCGGGTGGGAGGGGGAAATGCTTAGAAATTGTGCGGAAGATTAGAGGGGTGAGGCAAAACAGGAAAGTGGGATTGGAAAGTGAGCAGAAACGGAACAGTGGAAGTGAGAATTCTCAGTTGTCAGTTTTGGAGTGACGAAATCATGAATATCGATAGTAGCGAAATAAAGCACGGTGTTTAAGGCAATTTTTGTTGAGGGTTCTATCACGCCGCCGGGGTGGTAAAACGAAGAGGCCGCTGAGATTGATCAGCGGCCTTGGTTTTTTGATATTGAGAAGCGATTACTGTTTGGGAGCGAAGTAGCCTTTACGGGCGCGGACGGAGTAACGGCGGTCGTTGGCGAAAAGGTAGATGGTGCGGAATGCGCCGTTTTGCTTGAAGTCGGCGGGTCTGTAGGTGAGCGCGTACTGGCTGCGAAGCTCCTCTTCAATTTCCTTGAAGCTGTTGGAGACCTCTTCAACACTGGGCGGGAAGAAGGTGCGGCCACCGGTTTCAGCGGACATTTTCTCAAGGACCTGGTCGCCTTTGCCGCGACTGGGGGTCCAGTTGGTGCTGATGGCGTAAATGATGGTCTCTGCGCGCTGGCACATTTTGATAGCGTCGTCGAGATAAGCGCGGCTCTGGTTGTCGTCGCCGTCGCTGAGCAGAACCATGGCGCGGCGGACAGGCTCCTGGCCACGGGATGCATCGAGCAGCTTGTCGCGGCATGCAGTGTAGACGGCGTCAAAGAGCGCGGTACCACCACCGGGGCGGAGGCGGTTGATTCCGGTGCCGAGCGCGTCGAGGTTGTTGGTCCAATCGGCGGTGACGGTGGGTGTGACGTCGAATCCCATGACGAAGGCGCGGTCGCGCTTGGACTTGAGAACCTGCATGAGGAATTCGTTTGAGGCCTGCTGCTCGAATTGGAAGCGGGTGCGAATGGAGGTACTGGCGTCAATGACGACGCCGACGCGCAGTGGCAGGTTGACCTGCTGGACGAAGGAAGTGACCTTGGCGGGCGCTTTGCCATCGTCGAGGAGAGCGAAGTCACTCTGCTGAAGGTTGGGGACGAATGCGCCGTGGCGATCAGTGACGGTGAAGATCAGGTTGACTTCATCGACGCTGACGGTGATGGCGTTCTTTTCTTCATCGGATGGCTGCTGGGGCGCGGGTTTGGCTTGTGCAGGCGCGGCTTGTGCAGGCGCGGCAGCGGGGGCAGGCTGCTGGGCAGAGAGAGAAGAAAGGCCGAAGAGGGCCACGATTGGAAGTATGAGAAAACGCTTATTCATGCTCTTTTTATATTACCAATCAATGAAGGTGGATGCGCTTGTTTTTGACGTTCTGATTACTGAAAGGTCGTAATAGCAGCTTATTTGCGCTCGGTTTCGAGCTGGACGAGGTAATCGGCGAGTTCTGCGGGAAGCGGGGATTCAAGCTTGAGGGGTTTGCCGGTTTTAGGGTGGTTGAACTCAAGGGCTGCGGCGTGGAGGAAGTTGCGGCCGAGCGTGATGGTTTCCAGCGCCTTCGGGCGGCGCATTCCGCTGGTCTGCGCGACCTGGCGGCCGGCAGCGCCGTAGAGTGAGTCGCCGACGATGGGGTGACGGAGCGAGGCCATGTGGGCGCGGATCTGGTGGGTTCTGCCGGTTTCAATGCGAACGCGGATGAGAGTGAATTTGCCGAAGCGGCTCTGGATGCGGCGCGTGACTTTGTAGTGGGTGACGGCGGTGCGGGGATTTTCAGCGTTGCGCGTGGTCATGCGGGTGCGGCGTTGTGGGTCGCGGCCGAGGGAGGTGTTGATGGTTCCGGATTCGCGATCGAGCCAGCCCTGGACGAGGGCGACGTAAGTTTTTTTCATTTCGCGCTCGGCAAACATTTCAGCGAGCTTTTCGTGGGTCTTGTCGTTTTTAGCGATGACAATGAGGCCGCTGGTTTCCTTGTCGAGGCGATGGACGATGCCGGGTCGTAGATCGCCGCCGATGGAAGAGAGCTTTTTGAATTTGTGCAGGAGGGCGTTGACGAGAGTCCCGGCAGAGCGGGCTTCTTCATTTTGGCCAGAGCCGGCGTGGACCATCATGCCGGCGGGCTTGTTGATGACGGCGAGGTCCGAGTCTTCGTAGATGAGGTCGAGGGAGATTTTCTCGGCCTTGGCTTTGAGTGGGGCAAGGATGAGCGTGCCGCCGACCGTGATGGATTCGCCGCCACGAAGTTTGAGGGAGGATTTTTCGGGCTTGCCGTTGACGAGGATTTTTTCTTCGGCGATGAGGGTTTGAATGCGGGAGCGGCTGACGTTTTCAGTCTCGGTGGTGAGGACGACAGAGAGGTATTGATCGAGACGTACTCCGGCGGATTCAGCGGGGACGGTGAGGGTGCGGGGTTTACTCATCGGGGTGTGGTGCTTCTTTCTGAGCTTCTTCTTTTATTGTGCATCTTTATTGTGCGTCTGTGTTGGAGTGGATGGGGCGAGACGGGTGGATTTGCGTTCGAGAAGGAGCCATGCGCCGATGAGGATGAGACAGATGGCGGCGATTTGGGGACCGTCGAGTGCGCCGCCGAGGAAAAAGCCACGGCCGGCGCGGTCGCGGAGAAATTCAGTGAGGAAGAGCGC
>DAHXOQ010000334.1 GCA_027364815.1 Acidobacteriaceae bacterium
CACGGCCATCGTCGGCGGCGCGATTATCCCCGTCCTCATCGGCAAACTCACCGATAACTTCGGCTTTACCGTTGCCGCCATCGTGCCCATGCTCTGTTACGCGTTCATTTCGTTCTACGGCTTCGTCGGCCACAAACCAAAGATGACTGCTTGAGTTTGAACCTGATCAATTGACAAAAAATGCTCTCCTGAAATGGAGAGCATTTTTTATTTTCTAACTCACAGTGACAATTTTTAATTTTGCTAGTCTCTCTCCGAAGCGTGGCGTGCAAAGCCGAACTACAATGATTCATCAGTGAATCAGCGGCAAGTTGAAACCCCATTGACTTCGGAAGACCTATGACGCACGGCAAGAATGCTCGCTCGCGGCCACTCAATCAGCGGAGACAGACTCTGCTGAAGTGGCCGTTGATTTTGGTCGCTGCCCTCCTCATCACACTCCTGCTCCTTCGCATGGTCAGCTTCGTCGCGCACATGCGCCGCGTGCACAACGCCGCCAATATCGACAAAAATTCAGCTACAACCAAAAACGCGATTCAGTGGACTGACAGTTTCAACGACGGCACTCCTGATTTTCTGCGTCTCGAATCGCCCTCCGACCAGGCCGCCTTCCGCCAATGGTTCACCGCGATTGCAAATTTTGAAGCCACGCGCCCCAGCTCGGAACTGCCCGCCGAAATTTCTGACTGCGCCGGGCTTCTGCGTTACTGCTACCGCGACGCACTCAAGCGCCACAACGACAGTTGGGTTCTGGAAACCGGCTTCAATCAATCCGGTATGGAGGCAACCGGTATGCCCGGTGAGATTCACCAGTGGCAGTATCCTGACACTCCTCTCGGCAGCAACCTCTTCCGCGTGACACCAGGGAGTTATGACCGCGCCACCATGGCCACTGACTTCGCCCAATTCGCCGACGCCAAAACCCTCGTCGAACGCAATTCATTTTTAGTCGGCCGCAATCTCCGTCAAGCCCAACCCGGCGACCTGCTCTTCTTCCGCCAATTCGAGCAAAGCTCCCCGTGGCACTCGATGATCGTCGTGCGCCTCACCGACAATAGCGGTCACCAGCAACTCGGAGTCATCTATCACACCGGCCCAATCGGCCACGGCCGCCATCAGCTACCCGGCGAGATTCGCAAAGTCGCTCTTGACGAGTTACTCAACCACCCCAAAGCCGAATGGCGTCCCATAGCTTCAAATCCAAATTTCCTCGGCATCTATCGCTGGAATATCCTCCGAACCGAGCAGTAAGTAGCGATCAATCAAGTTATTCAGCAAATTTTCTTGATGTAACTGAAGCTGTAAAAGGTAAGATTCCCATGAGCCTGAAATACATTTTGCGTACCAATGTTTTGAAAGGGCACAACTTTTAGCCAGCCCTGAGCGAAGCCGAAGGGTGCCGTAACAGTCGTAAAAATCTTCCGGGCTTTTGCCCCAGAGGGAAATAACCAATGAGAAAATCCGTAGTAATTCTATTGACTCTATTTTGCATTTCGTCTTTTGTCTCTGGTCAGAAAACGCGATTTGGTCAAGTTCCCAGAGCTAAACAGGGAGTGGATTATCCACTCAAAGTGCATATCTCCGGAATCCACATCCGGACATATTACGAGAGTCCGAGTTGGCTCGGTCCGAATTTTCTCCCTACAGAACATAACGCAGCCGTGGCCTTTGCGGATGTGGTCCTGGACGGAAAGAAGATTGAGTTGATGGGCGCTTGGACTTGGATTCCCGACAACTATCAAACACCATTGTCTCCGGGCGACTTTCAGGCACGCCTCTTGAAAGATCCGTCGATGAAAAGCGGCTCCTTGATCGGACAGGAATACGAGCTGCTTCTGCCTGATCACATCGTTTGGCGTTGCGTAGTCACTGGTGTTTCTGAGTAATCGGATGCTCCGACCGTCGCGCACATTTGCGATGGGTGGAATCCAAACATTCTGTTCTTGTGCATTGTGAAAGGGCATAATTTCAACTATGCCGAAAATGTCGTAAAAAAGATTCCGGGCTGGTAGGTCTTGGTTTTAACCCAGCCATTTATCCCCCGAGGGATGTTCTTAATCGTTGTAATCAGGAATTGTTTTGATTAGCAAAAGCATTAAGCCGAGCCGCTGACAAGCGGCGGAAATTGAGGCAAGCGAGTATGTCGCACGTTGAAAGTTCTTCCTCCATGGCCCAAATCCAAACCATGAAAGCCTCTCTCACTCGCGCTTCAAAATCCATCGCGCTTCGATTCGCTGCCATCGCGCTCTCCCTGCTCTGCCTCTTCACCGCGACCACTCTCTCCGCTCAGCATAAAAACCTCCCCCGCTCCTTCTCACTCTCCACCTCCCAAACCTTTGCCCCCGGCGAGAGCGTCGAGATTCAGCTCTACGCCCACAACGTTCCCGCACTCGAGTTCCGCGTTTACAAAATCAAAGATGTTGAAAAGTTTTACACCGGCCTCAAAGACCTGCACAGCTTCGGCGTCACCATTCAATCGCCCGTCGAACAAATCGACCAGGAAAGCTGGATCGAGAAACTCCCCGATTGGAAAGAGTCGCTCTGGCGTCGCATCCGCCGCTTCTTCCGTAACCAATTTAATGACAACGCCCGTGACGACTTCCGCGAAGGCCAGGGCTCGCTCGGCAAAAAATCCGCCGTCGTCGGCGTCAGCGAGTTCGCGCAAGTCCCGCTCCTCAACCAGAATCAATTAGTCGCCCGCTGGAAGCTGATCACTCCGCCAACACTCGTCAGCGAAACCGAGCGCCTCCCCATCGATGGCCTCAAACAGGGCATGTATCTCATTGAAGCCACCGACGGAACCTACAAAGCCTACACAATTGCCATTGTCACCGACATCGCCATCGTTGAG
>DAHXOQ010000335.1 GCA_027364815.1 Acidobacteriaceae bacterium
TCGGACATCTGCTCGATATCTCGCTGCGCGAGCTCGAGGCGGTGCTGTACTTCGAGTCGTATGTGGTGGTCGATCCAGGCGCCGCTCCGGTGAAGGAGCGCGAGGTAATTAAGGACGAGACTCGCTTCCGCGAGCTCGACCAGCAGGATCGTCCGTCGGGCTTCAAGGCGATGATGGGCGCCGAGGCGATCAAGGAACTTTTGAAGCGCGTCCAGGTTGATGAACTCGCCATTGAAATGCGCGAGCGCATGAAGACCGAAACCTCAGCACAGAAGAAGCTCAAGTATGCCAAGCGTCTCAAGGTGGTTGAGGCCTTCCGCAAGAGCTCGAACAAGCCGCAGTGGATGATTCTCGACGTGCTGCCCGTAATTCCTCCAGAACTGCGCCCTCTAGTGCCGCTCGATGGCGGACGTTTTGCAACTTCCGATCTCAACGATCTCTATCGTCGTGTGATCAACCGCAACAACCGTTTGAAGAAGCTCATGGATCTGCATGCTCCTGAAGTCATTGTGCGCAACGAAAAGCGCATGCTGCAGGAAGCCGTGGATGCGCTCTTTGACAACGGCCGTCGTGGTCGCGTGCTGCGTGGTGCAAACAATCGCCCGCTCAAATCACTCTCCGATACGCTCAAGGGCAAGCAGGGTCGTTTCCGTCAGAACCTGCTCGGCAAGCGCGTTGATTATTCAGGTCGTTCGGTCATTGTTGTCGGGCCTGAGTTGAAATTGCACCAGTGCGGATTGCCGAAGAAGATGGCGCTTGAACTCTTCAAGCCTTTCATCTATCACAGGCTCGAGCAGACCGGCCATTGCACAACGATCAAGCAGGCAAAAGAAATGGTCGAAATGCAGGAGCCCGTGGTTTGGGACATTCTTGAAGAGGTCATCAAAGACCATCCTGTGCTCTTGAACCGCGCGCCAACTCTTCACCGTTTGGGCATTCAGGCTTTTGAGCCGGTGCTCGTCGAAGGCAAGGCGATCAAGATACACCCGCTGGTTTGCACGGCCTTCAACGCTGATTTTGACGGCGATCAGATGGCGGTTCACATTCCGCTGTCTCCTGAAGCGCAGATTGAGGCCAGTGTCTTGATGCTTGCATCGCACAATATTCTTTCGCCCGCATCCGGTCACCCAATCACGGTGCCGACGCAGGACATGGTTCTCGGTCTCTACTACCTGACCAAGGCGAAGGTTGGCGGCAAGGGTGAGGGACGCGTCTTCGCAAATTGCGAAGAAGTTCTGATGGCGCTCGAAGCGAAGGAAGTTGAAACGCTCTCGCCGATTCGTCTGCGTTACACGGGCCAGGTACTCGATTTGACGACGGCCTACGACGATCAGGATCTGACGCACACCGAGCCGGTTGCCTACAACAAGCAGTACATTTCAACCACGGTTGGCCGCGTGATTCTCAATGACGCACTGCCGACAGGAATGCCGTTCATCAATGGCTTGCTCAAGAAGAAGGGCATCGGCCAGTTGGTGAACTATTGCAACCATAACCTCGGGCTTGAAGTTACGGTCCGTATGCTCGATCGCATCAAGGAGCTTGGCTTCCAATATGCGACGCGCTCGGGTCTCTCGGTTGGCTTGGATGACATGGTCATTCCAGACAGCAAGTACACGGTCGTTGCCGAAGCCGACAAAAAGGTGATCGAAGTTCAGCAGCAGTACCTGGACGGGGCCATCACCAACGGCGAGCGTTCAAACAAGGTTATTCAGATGTGGTCGCTGGTGACGGACAAGGTTGCTGACGAGATGTTCGGCAACATGAAGCAGGCCGACAAAGACGGCGCGATGAACCCGATTTACATCATGGCGGATTCCGGCGCTCGTGGATCGAAGCAGCAGATTCGTCAGCTCAGCGGCATGCGTGGATTGATGGCCAAGCCCTCGGGCGAAGTTATCGAAACACCCATCACGGCAAACTTCCGCGAAGGCCTTACCGTGCTCGAGTACTTTATTTCGACACACGGCGCGCGTAAGGGCCTTGCTGATACCGCGCTCAAGACGGCTGACTCGGGTTACCTGACGCGTCGTCTCGTTGACGTGGCGCAAGACGTTATCGTTACCGAATACGATTGCGGAACAGTTGAAGGCATCTACGTCGGACCGATTGTTGAGTCGGGCGAAATCATCGAGCCGCTTCGCGACCGCATCATCGGCCGCGTTTCACTCGAGCGCATTAAGGATTTCGACGGCAAGGTTGTTGTCGACGTCAACGGTTCAATCGACGAGGATTGCGCTTCGGCGATTCAAGGAGCAGGCGTGGAGCGGGTGAAGATTCGCTCGGTGCTGACTTGCGAATCGCGTCGCGGCGTTTGCGCACTCTGTTATGGGCGCAACCTCGGCTCAGGCCGCATGGTTGAGCTCGGCGAAACTTGCGGCGTCATTGCTGCACAGTCGATCGGCGAGCCTGGAACGCAGCTTACGATGCGTACCTTCCACGTCGGTGGAACGGCGAGCCGCGTTTCGGATAAATCGCGTCTCGATGCGAAAAACTACGGTTCAGTGCACTTCATCAATCCGTCGACTGTCCGCGCAAAGGATGGGGGCCTGGTTGCAATGAGCCGCTCCATGTCCGTCGCTGTTCAGGATGAGAGAGGACGCGAGAAGGAGCGTTATCAGTTGGTTTACGGCGCGCGTCTTCGTGTTGAGGATGGGCAGAAGGTTGAGCTTGGCCAGATGCTGGCTGAGTGGGACCCGTACACCTATTCGATTCTCACGGAAATCGGCGGCACGGTGCAGTTCAAGGATCTGCAGGAAGGCATCACGCTCAACGAGGAAGTCGATGAAGTTACCGGCGTCTCGCGTTGGGTGGTTGCCGACAGCCCGGATGAAAAGCGGGAGCCAG
>DAHXOQ010000336.1 GCA_027364815.1 Acidobacteriaceae bacterium
CACCGGCGGAACAAAAACCCTGCACGTCATCGGCCGCGCCTCATACACATCGCATAATCCCGTCTCAAGATTCAGTGCCGGACAAGCCGCATCATTCGCATACTCTTCAAACCGGGCCCGCTCCTCATCACTCTCACCCAGCAACCCCGTCGTCAACGATCCAGGAAACTCCACCCCATTCTCTGCAATCCATTTCTTCGCGCGCCTCTCAATCTCACTCGCCAACTCAGGCCGCGCTTCACGCATTTCCATCATCGCCATCCGCAGCCTGGCCGCATCCAACTGTGAAATCCCAAACGCCCCATAACAACACGCCGTGCACCCCTTCCTGCAAACCAGATGCTCTCCCGCTACCTTCGCCGCGCGCGCAAACTCCGCGTCCATAATCTGCAGCAACTCACCATCGCGTCTCGGCATTTTCATCGACTTCAGTCTAGACCATTGCACTCCGCCCGCGATTCGCGATAATCTTCCCTCGTATTCCTCTCTTTACGTAATCTCGGAGGCTTCCCCTTGCCAGAATCTCACTCCACCATCATCCCTGGACATCGTTACCGCGACGCCAAAGCCGCCATTGAGTGGCTCTGCACCGTCTTTGGTTTCGAGCGCAAAGCCGTCCATGAAGCCAACGACGGCTCCATTATGCATGCCGAACTCACCCTCAACGGCGGAATGATTATGCTCGGCTCTGAAAAAAATGACGAGTACCAGCGCGGCTTCAAATCGCCCAAAGATCTGGGCAACATTGAAACCCGCAGCGTCTATATAGTTGTCGAAAATGTCGATGCCGTTTACGAACGCGCCATTGCCGCCGGAGGCGCCATCATCCGCCCACTGCAAGAAACTCCCTATGGCGCACGCGATTTCGGCCTCCGTGATCCCGAAGGCCACACCTGGTGGGCTGGCACTTACAACCCCTGGGCCTCGCACGAGTAAAACTCCCCGCAGCTAAACCGCGTCCGTCTTACTCAATCACCTGTTCCCAATTCTCCAAATTCTTTTTGAATTGGCTCATGAACTTCCCGCTGTCCGCTCCATCAATCGTCCGGTGGTCAAATCCCAAACAGAAATTCTGCACCGTGCGGATCGCAATCGAGTCCGTTCCCTCGTCGTCCGTCAGTACCAGCGGCTCTTTCTTCAGCGCGCCAATCGCCAATATCGCCGACTCCGGCTGATTGATAATCGGCGTCCCAAACTCGTCGCCAAAAATCCCCGAGTTCGTCAGCGTAAACGTCGACCCCGACGCCTCTTCCACCTTCAGCTTCTTCGCCCGCGCTCGTTCGGCAAGGTCCGCAATCGTGCGCGCCAGCGTGATAAAGTCCAGCGTCTCCGCCGCTCGCACCACCGGCACAATCAATCCCCATTCGAGCGCCACCGCAATGCCCAAATTCACATTTGCGTGATAGTGAATCTCGCCATTAATCAGGCTAGAATTCACCACCGGATACCTTCTCAGCGCATCAATCGCCGCCGCCGCAATAAACGGCATGTATGTCAGCTTCAATCCATATTTCTTCTCGCAATTTGCCCGTGACTTCTGCCGCATCTGCGCCACGCGTGTCATGTCTATTTTAAAAACCGAGTGCACATGCGGACTCACCGCCAAACTCTGCACCATGCGCTCGGCAATAATCGTGCGCATCTTGCTCAGCGGCGCAACCGTCCCCGGCAAAGTCGAATACGGCGCAGCCGCCACCGGCGCTGCCTTGTGATGCCCCCCATGTGTCTGTGCCGCATCTCTCTGCGAATCCGGGTTTGCAATGTAAGCGAGAATGTCATCCTTATTAACGCGGCCACCCAACCCTGTCCCCGTCAGGTATCGCAAATCCACATTGTTCTCGCGCGCAATCCTGCGCACCAGCGGCGACGATCTCGGCATTTCTCCAACCGGCTCCGGCATAACCTGCGGTGCCGGTGCCACAGCACTCTTCGCAACTGTCGAAACCACAGGCGCATCAGCAACCTGCGCTGAATTGCTCCCCCCGTCACCCTGGGCCGACGTAGCCGCAAAACTCTGATCAGCTCCCGCCGCCTTCGTCTCGCCAACCACCCCGCCAATGCGCGCCACAACCGTGTTAACCGTGACTGTCACGCCCGCATCCGTCAAAATCTCGCTCAGTATTCCAGCCACTGGCGCAGGAATCTCCGCATCCACCTTGTCCGTAGAAATCTCGAAGAGCGGCTCGTCCTTCTCTACCTTCTCCCCAACCTTTTTGAGCCATTTCGTAATGGTCCCTTCAAAGATCGACTCGCCCATCTGTGGCATCACTACATCAGTTACCATCGCTCAAGACCTCTCCACGCGCCCGATTATCACCACACCGCGCCACCACGGATTATAAATTGCCTCCCGCACTTTCGCTGACCGTGCGGTCCCGCGGGGATTCATCCACGCATACAATAACTTTCTTTCCCGTCTTTGGTGGTTGGCGGGGTTGGATTTTAACCCTTACCCTCCAACCCACCAACATCAATTTCAAATTTCCCATTCTCCGCCTACAATCATCTTGTCCACATGGAGCACTCCTGCAATGCGCATCAAAATTTTCTCTCTATCACTCCTCATCGCCGCATCCATGCCCACTTCCGCCCAATCATTCCCCGCGCAATACACCGGCACAACCTACCGCGACTCCCATTTCTCCGGCATCCAAAAAATCCCCGGCCGCATCCTCTGCGCCTACTACGACCTCGGTGGAGAAGGCATCGCCTACCACGACACCGATCCCCAAAATCACGGCAGCGGCGAGCTCAATCCCGCTAACGGAACCTACCTCAACGAGTTCCGCATGCACGAAGGTGTAGACATCTCCTACACCAAATTCCACCACCCACCCACACCC
>DAHXOQ010000337.1 GCA_027364815.1 Acidobacteriaceae bacterium
TGAACAGTGATCAGTACCTCCCCGATCGGGTTTGGCTACTGGTCGCTGTTTATTGGCCAGAGTCCACTGCATTCCAACTGAAGGAGAACTTGCGCGGCCGCCGCAAAATGCATCGCGACGTACTCGCCGCTCAGGAAAGAAGAAATCATATGCTTTGGAGAGGTTTTCAGAAACCGAAGCGTTTGGCAGTTGATGCCGAAACGCTCACCGAGAAATTTGGCAAGTTCAGCGCCCAGCCCTTTGAGCGCGGCTTTGGCACCACCATCGGCAACGCTCTGCGTCGCACCCTTTTGAGTTCCATCGAGGGCGCGGCTGTCACAGCCGTTCGCATTGAGGGCGTGCTGCATGAGTTCCAGTCCATCGCCGGCGTCGTTGAGGATGCGACAGACATCGTTCTCAACCTCAAGCAGATTCCGTTCAAGCTCAATGGTGAAGGACCGAAGGCCCTGTACCTGCGCGCTGATGTGGCCGGTGTCATCACCAGCGGCATGATTGAAGCCGATGGCGACGTTGAGATTCTCGACAAGGAAGTTTACATCGCCACCGTCAGCGAAGGCGGCCGTCTCGATATGGAGATGCGCTTGAAGCGCGGTCGCGGTTATGTTTCCGCCGATAAAAATTTCGACCCGGATCTAGGTCTCGGTTTTATTCCCGTCGACAGCGTTCACTCGCCCGTCCGTCGCGTCAATTACCTCGTTGAGGCAGCGCGTCTCGGTCAGATCACCGACTACGACAAGCTCACCCTCGAGGTTTGGACCAACGGCGCCGTGCTTCCTGCCGATGCAATCGGTCTCTCTGCAAAACTCCTCAAGGACCACATGAACATCTTCATCAACTTCGAAGAAGAACTCGAGGCTGAAGCTCGTGGTGATGAAACCCGCGGTCTGCTGCGCAACGACAATCTCAATCGCTCCGTTGAAGAGCTTGAGCTCAGCGTCCGCAGCTACCACTGCCTCAAGACTGCCAACATTCAGTCCATCGGAGAACTCGTTCAGAAGACTGAAGCCGAGATGCTCAAGACCAAGAACTTTGGCCGCAAGAGCCTCAACGAGATCAAGGAAATTCTCGCCCAGATGGGCCTCTCGCGCGGCATGAAGATCGACGACAACGGCAATGCTATTCCCGGCCCCACCAGCATTCTCCCCTCCGTCGCGCTCGCAGCCGGATTTGGCCGCTACGACGACGAGGATGAGCCTCTGGACTCCGTTGATCTGCAACTGCCCACCGACGGAGAGAATTTCTAAGTTCGCTCTCGCGTGGTATGGAACCCCACTTTTGTGTTTTGAAATGTGGGTGCAAAAAAGTTTGAAATGAAATACCGGTGTCCCCGGTCTCGATTTTGAGACTGGGGATTCCACAAAAGAATTGATTGAAAGAGAGTAGTCTCATGCGCCATCGCAATGCAGGAACCAAACTCGGACGCAACACCAGCCACCGCCGCGCTCTGCTGCGCAACCTGGTCACCTCCATCCTCATCGAAGACCGCTGCACAACCACCCTGGCTAAGGCCAAGGCAGTCCGCCCGCTCGTCGAGAAGATGATCACCCTGGGCAAGAAGGGCGACCTTCACTCCCGCCGTCAGGCTCTCAGCTTCCTCATGACCGACGATTCCGTCACCCGCCTCTTCGAAGTCGTGGCCCCGCGCTACGGCGATCGTCAGGGCGGCTACCTGCGCATCATCCGCGCCGGCTTCCGCCAGGGCGATGGTGGTGAAACTGCCATCATTGAGTTGCTCGGAGCCGAAAAGCAAATTGAGGAAAAGCGCGAGAAGCGCACCGAACTCAAGGCCAAGAAGCGCGCCGAGATGGAGAAGGTCCTCGAAGAGCAAAAGGCCAATGAAGGCGACGGCAGCGACGAAAAGGCCGCCTAACCGCAGCCATCAGTTGTCACTTCTCAATTCTCAGTGAGGATTGGGAAGATATCGACTTTGGTTCCTTAGTCAACGTCTGATAACTGACATCACACACGAGCGCATCTCATCCGAGATGCGCTCGTTTTTGTATAACGGAATCATAATTAACAACTTAGCTGTATATAGATAGATACATGGGGGGATATAGATAGTTATACCCCTTGCGAATTCCCAAATTAGGTCTTTCCCAAATTAATAACTACTTATCTTCACACTAGCTATTTCTTATGACTTAGATCATTCTATTTGTCCATTTTCTGGCCATAATGGGGCATGCGAGTATCCCATCGCTTACCTGGATCGTGTGAAAAGTACCCGCGATTCAAAACAATTACCCGACTACGCGAGGCTTGGCGCATTGACCATGCCAGAATGGATCATCTGATGAACATGCATATGACTTTCGCGGAACGTCGTCCTGTGGTAACGATTATCGGTATCGTCGCTGTTCTCACATTCAGTACTCTCAGCGCCACCTTCGGACAAAGCATTCCCGCGCTCTGGTAATTGCTGAAGAAGGAGCTGCGGTTCAATTACGCAGCTCCGTCAGTTGAACGGCAGTAGTTAGGCAAAGCACAAGCTCACTATTAAATTCCAGAAGAGCTTGTTAGAAGATTATTGTGCAATTTGAATTTCGATCTCAAATTGTTTCTAGACATTAATGCAGATAATTTGAACACTCTGTGGCACGATGAGAGTAGCCGGCTCTGTCGTTGACATGGAGCTTCCACAGTTTCACAGTTGCCCCCCCCCATGTTCTCCGTATCTTCGCGTTTGCACTTACAAAACTTCCATCATACTCCAGACTTGCTATTCTGAATCCATGAAGATTTACGCACGCGTTTTATTTGTTTTGACCCTCACGTTTAGCTCGCTCTCTGTCATCCTCTTCTCCGGCTGCAAATCGCAACCAGAGCAAGCCGTTGCC
>DAHXOQ010000338.1 GCA_027364815.1 Acidobacteriaceae bacterium
ATGTACGTCGCTCCCATGCTTTGCCAAATGACACGCTTCATCGCTCCCGTAGGGAGCATCGAGAGTAGCCCCGGGTGAACCCTGAGCATAGCGAAGGGGCAACCCGGGGAAAGCATTCAAAAATATCTACAGCCCCGTAGGGGCGACCGAACCCTCCCGAAAATTTCATCTGCGATCCTCGTTTAGGACTTTTGCTTTGTGAAAGGGCACGGCTTCAGTCGTGCCGTAAAATCCCCAATAAAATTAAGGGGCTTTAGCCACTGAGGTACGTTTTTACGCCCTCAATTAGCCCACGATTCTCTCTCTCCGCAAACTCAATACTCCTTCAAATTCAAGAAAAAATGACTTGTCAACTTCTTTATGCTTCAGGAATAATCGCACATCATGGATTTTGATCACTGCAAATGAGGAGAGGTCCAATGAGTTCTGTGAGGGTGTTGGTCGGCACCAAAAAGGGAGCTTTTGTTCTCTCCGCAGATGGAAGGCGCAAGGACTGGAAAGTCGCAGGGCCATTCTTCGCCGGGTGGGAGATCTACCACGTGAAAGGCAGCCCGGTCGATCCCAACCGGCTCTATGCATCCCAGTCCAGCGGCTGGTTTGGCCAGGTGGTTCAACGCTCTGACGATGGCGGCGCAACCTGGGCCCCCGTCGGTAACAAGTTCGCTTATGACGGCGTACCCGGCACCCACCAGTGGTACGACGGCACGCCCCATCCATGGGAGTTCAAGCGGGTCTGGCACCTCGAGCCATCGCTCACCGATCCTGAAACCGTCTATGCCGGAGTTGAAGATGCGGCGCTCTTCAAGTCGACTGACGGCGGCACGAACTGGGTGGAGCTTGCCGGATTGCGCGGCCACGGCCGCGGTCCCCACTGGCAGCCCGGAGCCGGCGGCATGTGTCTGCATTCCATCATTCTCGACCCCGTAAACAAAGAGAGAATTTTTGTCGCCATCTCCGCAGCTGGTTCCTTTCGCACTGATGACGGCGGCAAGAGCTGGAAGCCCATCAACAAAGGCCTGGTCTCGAACATGATGCCGAATCCTACCGCCGAAGTCGGCCACTGTGTCCACCACATCGCCATGCATCGCGATCGCCCCAATGTCCTCTTCATGCAAAAGCACTGGGACGTCATGCGCTCTGATGACGCAGGTGAGAACTGGCGCGAGGTGAGCGGAAACTTGCCCACTGACTTCGGATTTGTCATCGACGTCCATGCCCACCAGCCGGAGACGCTCTACGTTGTCCCCATCAAAAGCGATTCGGAACACTTCGTCCCCGACGGCCAACTCCGCGTCTTCCGCAGCAAGACAGGCGGCAATGAATGGGAGCCGCTCACGGCTGGCCTGCCACAGCAAAACTGCTATGTCAATGTGCTCCGCGATGCCATGGCTGTGGACTCTCTGGACGATTGCGGCATTTACTTCGGTACCTCCGGCGGACAAGTTTATGCCTCTGCTAATGCCGGCGACAGTTGGGCTCCCATTGTGCGAGATCTGCCGGCGGTGCTCAGTGTTGAAGTACAGACACTTTGAGGTATAGACCCTTGCCTGAGACGCCGTGCCCCTGTTCAACCATTCGTGTCATATGCCCCCACCATCTGCGCACGCTGGCGGGACTCGCTGAAGAGATTGCTCTCGAGGTTGCCCCTCCATTTACGCTCAGGCGGGTTCTGGACGCTCTCGAAGCAGACTATCCCGTGCTCCGAGGAACCATTCGCGATTACGGCACCGGAGAGCGACGCGCTTTCCTCCGCTTCTTCGTCTGCGAGCAGGACTGGTCCCATGAGCCGTTGGATGCAGAACTGCCTCCACCTGTCGTTGAGGGCCGCGAGCCACTGCTGATTATCGGTGCCATTGCCGGAGGCTAGTGGATTTGACCTCTTGCATGGTTGGGAAATGTTCCGCCATTGGGCAGGCTCTGCACTTGTTAGGCAAGAAAACTGCTGTATCCACTCTCTAGGCAATGCCCCTTAAGCGAAATCTTATCTGCCCCGCTTTAGACCATCCAGCTCATATTCACGCTACTATTGTTGTGTGAATCGCGTGACTAATCAACATCTCAAAATATCCCCATCTCTCGCCGTCCCCGACTCATCCCCGCTCTCTGCGCGCACTTTCCCCGAGCCCGACCACCCCTACCGTTCCCACTTCGCTCGCGATCGCGCCCGCATCCTCCATGCCCGCGCCTTCCGACGCCTCGCCGGTAAAACTCAGGTCTTCTCGCGCCAGCCCGGCATCCAGCTCAGCGACCACTTCCGCAGCCGTCTCACCCACACCATCGAGGTGGCCCAGATCGCACGCTCCCTCGCCGAAACACTCGGTCTCAATTCCAATCTCGCTGAAGCCCTAGCACTCGTTCACGACATCGGCCACCCGCCCTTCGGCCACGCCGGAGAAAAAGCCCTCGACCAGGCATTGCAAGCGCACGGACTGCGCTTCGACCACAACCTCCACGCCCTGCGCATCATCACTCACTTTGAAGAGCGTCACCCCGCCTATCGCGGCCTCAATCTGACCCTCGCTGTTCGTGAAGGCATCATCAAGCACTCCCGTGATTACAGCTCCCACCTCCACCCCGAATTATCCGAGTACCTCCTCGACGAGCGCCCGCCTCTTGAAGCTCAACTCATCGATCTCGCCGACGAGATCGCCTACCTCACCGCTGACCTCGACGACGGCTTCGACTCCCATCGCATCACCATCGACCAAGCCCGTGAATCCGTCCCGCTCTTCCGCCGCTTCCACGACGAAGTTCTCCACGCATACCCAAACGGCACTCCCCGACTCATCGCCACCGAGGCCATCAAGCGCCTCCTCAACGCCCTCGCTGACGATCT
>DAHXOQ010000339.1 GCA_027364815.1 Acidobacteriaceae bacterium
CTACGGCTTCATCGCCCCCAACCCAGAGCAGCCGCGCTCCCCCGGCGATTGGCAAAGCTTTGACATCACCCTCGTCGGCCGTCACGTCACCGTCGTCCAAAACGGCGCCACCGTCATCGACAACCAGGAGATACCAGGCATCACCGGCGGCGCGCTCGACAGCGACGAAGCAAAACCCGGCCCCATCTACCTCCAGGGCAGCGAAAAAGGACAAGTCCAATTCCGCAACATCATCATCAGAACTGCACAGTAACTTGTAATCGTTTGTCTCACTAATATCGGATGCAAACTGCCTCGGGGATTTTTTCCCGGGCGTACAATCTTTTAGAGTCAGTTTCCTTAGATATCCCGCTCCGACTTCCCCAGAAAGGATCCTCCGCCATGACCGCCCTTTCCCGCGATCAAATCCATCATCGCCTGCAATCTCTCCCCATCTGGCGCCTCATCGACAACCAGCTCACCCGCACCTTCGAGTTCGTAAACTTCCTCGCCGCCATCAACTTCGTTGACCAGATTGCCCTCCTCGCCGAAGCCGCCAACCACCACCCCGACATCGACATCCGCTATAACAAAATCACCCTCCGCCTCACCTCCCACGACGCCGGCGGCATCACCACTAAAGACTTCGCCCTCGCCGAGCAAATCTCCACCCTCGCCTCCTGACCCATGAAATACGCTCCTCATCGTGAGCGCAGCGCAAATCATCGCTCCCTCAATGAATTGTCATCCTGAGCGACCCTGAGCGACCCTGAGCGAGTGAAACAAGCCGAAGGGGTGCCGAAGGGATGCCGAAGGGGCAGTCGAAGGATCTGCGGTTGCTTTTGTAGTTGTGGGTATCCAATCCATCGCGTTTTTTGCGATGGGTGGGATACCCATACACTCAATCTCCGTGCTTTGTTACAGGGCACGGCTTTAGCCGGGCCGCAAAATCACCAATAAAAACGTGGGCTTTAGCCCCTGCACACACTTCACGTTCAAACAAGTTGCGATCCCGCTCGACTCACACACATGCAAAGATTTCATACCGATTTTTTGAAATAAATGAGTCCTCACAGAACTCGAATATAATTTGCGCAACATCAATCCCCGTCCGCCCAGGAGTTCAACCCATGATCAAATTTCTGCTCTGGTGCATTCTGCTCGTCCTCTGTTGGCCGCTCGCCCTTCTCGCGCTCATCCTCTTTCCGCTCATTTGGCTCATTTTGCTTCCTTTTCGCTTAGTGGGAATCGCCGTCGGCGGAGCCTTTGAGCTCGTCCGCGCGCTCTTCTACCTCCCCGCCCGCCTCCTCCGCTCCATCTGAAGCTCCCCAAGGCAATTTCAATTGACGGCAACTGAAAAGGGTTCAACTGCTGAGTCGCCAATCCTTCCCCAACCTGATCTCCCTCGCGTTGTCTCCTGGTTGCCGGTCATTCACCCGGAGCAACACCTTTAGGAAGAATATTGAGACCTGAGTTTTGGGTACGGTAGCGGCCTGTGCGGTTCATGTCTGGAACTATGTGTCGAAAGATATATACCAGCTTCATCCAGCCGCTTGTCTCAATCATGATGATCACTCCCCACAAATCGCTATGTTGGCCCCGATAGCGGTCCTTCCAATGCAAGATGACAACAACGTAAATGTAAATAAAGGCAGGAACAATCAAGATCATCGCCATGATTACACACAGAATCTGTATGAAGCCCTCAGTGCACACTGCCAAGACAAGGAAGGGAAGGCTCGCGAGTGCAAGCCATCCAAAGAAGCGAATGCGCTTAAATCTTATTTCCCAGCGGTCGGTCATACTTGAGGATTAGAAACGATTTGCCTGAATATTGTCATCCCATTACGGGTGCCCCCGGTCTCGCTTCTGAGACCGGGGATATTTCTATCTATAGCCAAACGAAACTCCCCTGAAGAAGAAGATGATGGGCGCGGCTTTCGCCGCCCCATCCCGGAGGGAGCAGTGGCCTTCAGGCCACTGAAATCAAGCATCACAACAAAACCGGCTTCAGCCGCGGGCCGTCACTTCACTTTTTAGGGTGGACTATAAACGGAGAGGAACTTACAACAAGTCAATTATCCTTACTCGGCCTTGCGGGTGCCCCCGGTCTCTCGCAGTTGGGGACCGGGGAAACTCTGAATCACTTCACAGCGGATTCAAACACCAACTCCAATTCCTAGTCATCCCCCTGGCACGCGCCACCGGCGCCAAGGCCCGCACGGCAGGTGCCAAGGGTTGCAGATTATTACTCCCACTTCCTGCACAATAAACTCATGCAACTACTCAGAAATCAAGTTGTCCCTTTTGATGAGCTAACCGACCCCATGGCCAAAATACGGGCCGCTGCACGTCATGAATTGGTGAGAATTAGCAAACATCCCAACTTCAACTTAATCCCGTTACCACCAAAAGTGAGGGAGCAAATGTCCGAAATCGTAAGACAGGAAACATTAGCAAATCCACCCGCAGAACCAGTCGCCAAATCTTCATCAAAGCCTCAAGCCCAAAACCCTGCCGTCACTCGTTGTTTGAAGGCCTGGAATCGTACCTACAAAGAGTCGCCTAAAAAGAAAAACGATGATTATGAGGCCGAAAAAGCTGCCAATGAAGCCTTTCGTGCTGCCATGCCAAATCTCATCGGCATTGACAACATTCGCGACTTCATTGCCTGCATCGCTTACGGCATGCTCAACAACATAATTACGGATGAACAAGGCACAAAACTCCTATATGCCGCTCAAGTTGCGCTCGCTTCCGCCTCCAAAAACTTTGATTCGACAGCGACATAGTTCGCTACCCCCCACCCCCCTCCCCCGTTTTTCACTC
>DAHXOQ010000033.1 GCA_027364815.1 Acidobacteriaceae bacterium
TGGAGGCTGCCCTACTATTGCGATGCTGACCACATCAATGCCAACACTGTGGCTCGCTTTTTAGTTGATTGTGATTTTTTCACGCTTGATGTTGCCGATTTTATCGGTCAGCCTGCGCCGCAAAGCGACATTGACTCTTTTGTTAATCGCCACCGCAGCTTGATCGGCCGCATCAATCTCGATGGTATCGAGTCACCTGTAACGATAACCGGCGATCTGCTCCATAAAACGGCGGCAAAATACCTCAGAGCCGTTCAACACGCCGCTGAAGTTTATCGTATGATCGAAAGCGCGAAAGGCGCCGGAACATTCATCACCGAAGTTTCAATAGACGAAACCGACACGCCTCAGTCGCCTGCGGAATTGCTGCTGGTTCTAGCGGCACTGGGCGATGCCAGGGTTCCGCTTCAGACCATCGCACCGAAGTTCAGCGGACGATTCAACAAAGGTGTTGATTATGTCGGCGATGTAGCGCAATTTGCCTGCGAGTTTGAGCAGGACATTGCAACCATAAATTATGCAATCCAGCACTTCGGCTTGCCTGCCAATCTGAAATTAAGCGTTCACTCGGGAAGCGACAAGTTTTCAATTTATCCATCCATTCATAAGGCGCTCAAGCGTTTCAACGCCGGCGTGCATCTCAAAACTGCCGGCACCACATGGCTCGAAGAAGTCATCGGCTTGGCCGAATCCGGGGGCGAAGGGCTTGATGTTGCCAAAGAAATCTACGCGGAAGCCTATGCGCATCGCGAAGAACTTTCAAAGCCCTATGCAACCGTCATCGATATTGATGAAGCCAAACTGCCTTCACCCTTGCTCGTAAATCAGTGGAGCTCTGTGCAGTTTGCTGCGGCGCTCCGCCATGATCCCGGCTCGGCAGAATTCAACAGCAGTCTCCGCCAACTTGTTCATGTTGGCTTCAAGGTGGCTGCGCGCATGGGCGAGCGGTACACCAGGCAGTTGGAAGAGAATGAAGCTGTGGTGGCGCGCAACGTAACTGAAAACCTTTTCATCCGCCATATTGTGCCAGTCTTTCTCGGAATCTCGTAACCCCACAGTGAAACGCACCGCATCGCCGCAAATTCAACTTTGATCGGAGTTGTCCATGGCTTACGCATTACTCAATTTGGAAGGTAAAGTCGCTGTAGTTACCGGCGGCACATCCGGCATCGGACGCGCCATCAGCCTGGGATTGGCAGAGGCCGGAGCCGATGTTGTGGCTACCGGACGACGTACGCAGTTAGTCGAGGAAGTGGCTTCTGAGATTGAAGCGCGCGGCCGCAAAACCCTTGCACAATCTGCCGATGTCTGTGATCGCGCCTCACTCGTCTCGTTAAGGGATCTGGTGATCAACAAGCTGGGAAAAATCGACATCCTTATCAATTGCGCTGGCATCATCAAACGTAAGCCGACATTGAACATCAGTGATGATGAGTGGAACTCAATCCTCGATATCAACCTGACCGGGACGCTGCGAGCATCTCAGGTCTTTGGCTCGCATATGCTCGAGCGTGGCTCGGGCCGCATCATCAACATCGCATCATTGAACAGTTTTGTTGCGCTGCATGAGGTCGCCGCCTACGCGGCCAGTAAAGCAGGCGTCGTCGCTCTCACCCGCTCGCTCGCCGTCGAGTGGTCGCGCAAGGGCGTCACTGTCAACGCCATTGCGCCTGGTGTCTTCCGTACCGAACTCAACGCGCAACTCCTCGACAGCACACCACGCGGACAGGAACTGCTCATGCGCACGCCGATGGGCCGCTTCGGCCACACTGATGAACTTGTCGGTGCTGCCATCTACCTCGCATCTGACTCCGCCTCCTTCGTCTCCGGCGAAACTCTGGTAGTGGACGGTGGGTTTCTGGCCAGCGGTGTCAATCAATAGCGTATTTTGTTCACAATTTGGGTAGCAAATTCCCTTCAGCACAAACGCGGAAAAATGAGCTGTGCCCTCATGCTCCCATGGCGCTGCTCTCGGCAATGCTCCGCACTTGGCTGTTTGTCGCATACAGGAACTCAGACATCATGAATAATCTGTGCAGGCATAAGCAGCTGGATTCTTTCTGTGTAGTTATCAGCTCGTCGGCCAAAAGCTGTGAATTGGCCAGGTCTATGCCAGCGCAAGAGCCAATACACTTCGGAATTTAATCTACCAGAAAGTTGCTTGTAGGTGTTTCTCTCGACAATTGCGAAGATTGAATGGCCATGTAACCGGATAGAGCCAAGCTTATTTCTAGTTATAAATGCTTCAAAAGCTTACAAGTTAATTCCAGGTAACTATACGTCCAGTAAGTTATTGACTCATTACACGTTGATATTTTGATGTGGAAGAGATCGCTGGTTCGAGTCCAGCCGTGCCCACTATATTGATCAATAGCTTACGGATTCCTGCCCCCTACACAATTGAGAATAGATAACTATTTTTCCAAGTTGGCTAACTGCTTTATAAACAACCCCCATTTTTCGCTCAAAAAACAGGCATGCCCGCGTCGAATAAATTTTTGAAAATCCTCGACGTCCAGGTAGCGGTTTGTATTTCACGAACAGCCAGCATTAACCCTTCTTTTTAAAGTTGTCCGTTTTTAAAATCTTGCCGCCCTCTTCAATCACGTACAGCAGATTCACATCAAGATCCTTCAAAACATCCATGTGCCCCGAGGGCCAGGTGATCTCGACCTCGCTGACTTTTTTTGCCTCGCCAAGCCCGAAGTGGATGCGCAGATCATTCTGCGAGTAATAACCGCCGCCCGAACGAACCTCGTCAATCTGCACCAGCGGCCCTGGCTTGTAATTTACCGCTGCGGTGTTGAGGGTATTCGTAATCGCGGTAACCTTCAATCGCGCGCCAATCCCTGCGCGATTCGATTTCGTACCCACGGTGCGTATCTTGATCCAGCTCCGATTCTTCACCACATCATTTGTTGCCTGCGAGTGAATCAGCTGCGGATACGCATTTACGCAATTCACCACCACATCCACCAGACCGTCATTATCAATATCTCCGAATGCACAACCGCGCGACGGTGCCTGATCCGTGATTGCAGGGCCGGCAATGGCTGTGACTTCTTCGTACTGCCCATTCCTCAGGTTGCGATAGAGATACTTGTGCTCTGCATACGACGCATCAATATTCGTTCCATCTACTTCTGGATAAACGTGGCCATTGCAAACCAGAATGTCCAACCAGCCGTCGTTATCCATATCAAAGAACCCAACACCCCAGCCGAGAAAGCGTGTGTTGATGCCGAGACCAGACAGATACGTATGATCCTCAAAGGTCCCATCGCCGAGGTTCATGTAAATCGAATCAGTATCGCCGGCGAAGTTGGTCTTCACAATATCCAGCAACCCGTCGCGATTGAAATACCCGATGCTCACGCCCATCCCGGCCTGCGGTTTTCCATCCGGCGAGTAGGCGATGCCAGCTTCAATCGCCACATCCTTGAAAGTGCCGTCTTTCTGATTCTGATAAAACGTCGCCGCTGTCGAATCATTCGCCACATAAATATCCGGCCAGCCGTTGTTGTCAAAGTCGCCAACAGCGCAGCTCAAAGCATACGTTCCAATCGTCCCCCACATACCTGCTTTCTCGCTGACATCAGTGAAGGTCCCGTCGCCATTGTTGTCATACAAAATATTTTTTCCGCCCTCCAGCCCCGGCGGCCCACAAGCAACCAGGATGCCCTTGTAGCGACAGTTCGCGTCTTCTGGCAACGGCGCAGTCTTGACGTCAAAGTCAATATAGTTGCCGACAAACAGATCAAGGTGGCCATCCTTGTCGTAATCGAGAAATGCGCAGCCCGAGTTCCAGCGCAACCTTGATTGCCAAAGACCGGCTTCCTTGGTCACGTCCGTAAACGTCCCGTTCCCGTTGTTGCGGTAGAGTGCATTCTGTCCGTAATAACTGACAAAAAGGTCGTTGAAGCCGTCGTTGTTGTAGTCGCCGACACAGCATCCCTGACCCCAACCCGAGCGGGTGAGTCCTGCCTTTTCGGTCACGTCAGTAAACGTTCCATCACGATTATTCTTGAAAAGATGGCAGATCGGTTCTTCGCCTTTTGGAAACCCCTCAAGCCGCCATCCGTTGACGACAAATATGTCGACCCAATCGTCATGATCGTAATCAAAAAAAGCGACGCCACATCCGGTAGTCTCGAGCAAGTACTTATTACGATGTTCGCCGCCGAAAATTGTTTTTGCATTAAGACCGCTGGATTTTGCAATGTCTACAAAGTTGAGACCAAGCGGCGTACCTATAACATCTGACGGCGGGCCCTTCGGCGCCGGACGGGCCTGTGCCGAATAAGTTTCGCGCGACATGCCCCCGGATTGCTGAGACTGGGCGGGTGCTTGAGCACCGAAGGGTCGGGAGAGACGGAGAACTTCTTCAAGAGGGAGTACAAGAGCAGTGCGAGAAAGAGATTTTAGAAAGCCGCGACGGGTCAGTGAAGAGAAATTCAAGACGAAAACTCCCTATGCGGCAGACGAGGCCGCTGATGGGGAGTATAAATTACAGGGTCGTGGAATGTGGGTATACATGGCTGCGACTAACTCCCTGCCCCTTTCTTTTTCCGCTTCCAAAGCCACCACACCAGCCCAATCAAGGCCAGAGCCATGACAACAAGAAAAGCCTCCCGTGCGTGATGCGCCACCATCGCAACCGCGTTAGGGCCAAAATAGATAACCAGCAGTGAAAGCGCTACCCAGCGAATCATCCTGCCAACAAAAACTGCAAGCATAAACGGCAGAATCTTCATCTCGAAAACACCCGCGCCAAAGACAAAAATCTTCCACGGTGTCGGCGGTGGAAGCATCGATGGAACCAGCACCGCCAGAAACTCCTGCCTGGCAAACTTGTCCCGCATTGCCTCAAGCTTCTCGCGATCCATCCGCTTGAGCAGAAAAAGCTCCCCACCAGCGCGACCCAGCAGAAAGGGAACCAGCCCTCCAATCGAAGACCCAACTGAAGCCAGCAGGCAATAGAGCAGAAAATGACTGCGATCAGCCCAGACATAATCTCCAATCAGCAGATCCATCGGCAGCGGAATCGATGAAGTATCGATGATTGCAGCCGCGCCAATCCCCCAAATTCCCAGATGCAGCAGCCAGTGTTGCAATGCACTGATCCAATGGGAGAAAAATCCCGGCAAAAGCACGTCAATACACAGGAAATGGCTCAAAATCAAAATCCCTTCGGGCGAAATATACGTCTAACAAATAGAGACGATATGCGATCCTTCTCATTGTAAGTTGAGCTGCACTCTTCGTGCAGAGTTCTGCTGGCATCAGCGAGAAGATTGACACCCTGCGCGGGATGAGAGAATAGAAGAGGAATTACGCTGGCTAGAGCACATTGACTCACCCCGGCCGATGAACCCATGCAGCTACTGGATCTTTCACCCAACAAAAAGGACGAGTCGACCACACCCCCAGAGGAATCACTGTCTGAGGTGGGCGCCGGCGCACAGCCGGATTCCGTGCATGCTCCAGATTCAGATTCAGCGCTTCGCCCTTCGAGCGGCGGTTCGCGCTGGATAGATTACAACACCCACGAACTCCTGGAGATGATCAGTGAGCTCGAGGATGATCGCCGCTGGTCACGCCTCCGCGAGGGCATTTACCTCGCCGTATTTGTCCACATTCTCATTCTCCTCGCACTCACTTTGCTTCCCCGTTACGTCTTTAATCAAGCTCAAATCATTGATCCCATCGACGCACTTCAGAAAAAAAATCTCCAGTATCTTGATCTCCCGCCCGATGCACTGGACCACTCGGTTCCACGGCCGGTTGTGAAGCCTGCTCCCGTCAAACCTCCAGCCGTAGATCAGAAGACCTTGCAACGCCTTCAGGTGGAGCAGCCGGTCAAAGCTCCTGAGATCCCGCAACCGGCACCGCCAAAGGAAGTAGCAACCAATAATCTCCCCTCTGCGCCAACGCCAGAGCCCACAGTCGAGGCGCCGCGTCCTTCGGCAGTTCCGGCCCGGCCCAGCTTCGCAATGAATAATGAGAGTCCGATCGACGAGATGCGCCAGGCAATGCGCAGCCACGGCACAGGAGAGTCAAACGGAACCCACTCCGGCAATCGGATGCCCTTGCACCCCGGCGCAGGAGCTGGCGGAGTACAAGTGCTCTCAGACACGCAGGGAGTTGATTTCAGCGCGTGGCTGCAACACTGGCACGACGAAACGCAGCGCACCTGGGACCCTCTGATTCCCGACGAAGTGAACCCACCAATTTTGAAGCGCGGGCAAGTAATGATTCGCTTCAAAGTTCTGCCTAATGGCCGCCTGATGGATGGCAGTCTCATCCTTGAAGGGCGCTCGGGTGATACGGCACTGGACCGTGCGGCGTGGGGCGCGTTGACTGGATCGAATTATCCGGCGCTGCCAAAGGATTTTCACGGGCCGTATTTGGAGTTGCGAGCGCTGTTTATGTACAACATCAACCCGCAGATGCAGTAGGTTGTCACAGTTTCACAGTGGCTGGAATTCAGATGGTTTTGAGAAATCGTCTATTTATATGTGGTTTGTTTTGAGATGGTTAGACGGGGTGTCACAGTCTCACAGCGGTTTTTTTGAAAATTCATTGATGCATTTTGAGGGGTTGGTGAGAGTTAAATTGTTGATAAATTGTGAGTTGACTTGATGTTGATGGCGCTGATGTTGACTATTTAGTTAGCCATCTTGAAAAACAGGTGTCAGATTTCAGATTTCAGATGTCAGATGTCAGATGTCAGGGGTCAGTTCTCAGTTGTCAGGGGCTAGAGTTTACGTGTTGTGCATGGAGATTTCCTTTTCAACTCTATTGTGCGCGTATTGGTTGTAATTATCTGCAAGGCATTGCAAGCGGCGGAGGCGCCGTTGGCGGAACAACAGGCAGGGTGAGGGAGTGAATGGAATCCCACTTCTCAAAATCGAGAAGTGGGGTACCCGGCGATCATTTTACTTCCCAGGTCTCTACGAGACCCGGGGCACCCATTCATCTTTGCGAAGTCAGATCTGGGCCACCCGCCACCCGGCTTACATCAGGAAAAAGGAAGGGATCATTCCAGCCGGCAGAATGATCCCTGATTGCGGTCAACCTATTGTGAGCGTACCCTCATTGCTACCTTGGCTGCCCATTGCCATGCACGACCACTGTCTGCGTCCAATTGCCCTGTAGTTCGCCATTAGGATTCTCGTTCGGGTCGTTGGTCTGGTACCAATCCCCCTGCCCATCGGACCAGGTTTGGGAGTAGGCGTTTGAAATTTTCACGGTTCCGTCCACACCTGTCACGGTTTGCTGGTCCAGCGCGTAATCAACCCAATCAGAAGCGGCAGTGGTACGCGCGTTCATTGATGCGTAGGCATTATTCATCGCGCTATTGAAGGACGACGCCTGCTGCTGCATGAAGGCCTCATGCTCAGAGCGCGAGCGTGCCATGTTCTGCTGGAATGCGTCGTACATCATCTGGCTGAATTGCTGCGACTCAGCCCTGCCTTCCTGCAGTCTTCGCTCGCCATTGCGCATGTTGTTCTCTGACATCCGCTGCATCGTAGCCTGTCTCCACTCAGGTACGACATTCCACTTGGGGAGATCGTTGCCATCTGCCAACTGCATGAGCGCGTCCAGTTTGCCCTTGGGCGCGGAGAGCACATCAACACGGGCGAAGCATGTACCGTGCGCCCCGGCCGCCCAGGGCACGGAGGGGCCTTGCGGAGCGCCAGCCACACCGCACTCGACCATGACACGCAGTCGTTGCTCGACGATGAAAGTGCCGTTCATCACTTCAACCCGCAATGCCGCAGTATCCGCCGAGTGTTGTAAAGCGAACAAAGGGCCGACACGGCTGTTGTTCTGGTCAAACTGCCTCGCCATCTGTTGCGCCTGCTGTGAAAAAGCCGCAGAAACAGGTATGGGTCCCACAACGCGGAATCCTCCGTGCATCGTCTCCAGGTAATATTTGAGAAAATCTGCCGCCGAAATCACGCTGGAGATCTTGGCGCAACCGTTCTGGTTCACCTGGAGCTTCGAGTCCCAACGCCAGCCCAAGACTGGTTCCTGTCGGAACTGCATCAGGCCATCCGGCGAATGTGCGCGAAAGGCCGGATAGGGAGCCGGGGTGCAGGGCATCAACAACTCAATTCCCTGCAACGACCAACCCGCAGGAATCGTAATATCAGCAGCATGCATGTTGTTGAGCGAGGGATCCGTGATTGCCGCAGTTGTCATCCGGTTCGATAACAGCGATTTGACATACGTTGCCCCGCCTGCAGTATGCCCCGACCGCGCTTGCGCGCCCGCCGCACCCGATCCGCTTGATGCAGATGTGCTGTTTGTTGCGGAGAAACAACCCGCCATTAGAATTGCCATTGCAGAGATTAGAGTGAAAGACCGATAGTGTCTTTTCACGGAAAGCGCAGTTATTTCCCGGTTCATGCAGACCTCCTGCGGGGTTTCCCCCCCTTGGCTGAGATAGTCAGTTAATACACGGTACGCCGTTCGCAGTAACATACACGACCACATTATCGGATTGTAATACCAGCCGGTTAAAGGGAAGATTTTTCTAATAGCAAGATGAGCCATAAGGTCGGGTACGGCAGTGAATATCCGGCGTGTGGCCCGCCATATTTTTTATCATCATTCACCCACCCGGCCTACTTAGCCGACTTACTGAGACTCCAACAACAGACTCCACGCGATACAATTCCTCCCATGATTAGATAAAGTGATAAGTCGATGCCAGATAGAGCAAACGGTGGCCGAAAGAAGTGACTCTGAGGTAAGTGTGTTAGAAAGTTTGACGAGGTGAAACGCATGAGTAAGTTAGCCCACTCCATTTTCCCGGTCCTCTTCTCTTTTACTGCGATTGCATTTGCGCAGCAGCCCCAACTCCCTCCTCCGCCTGAAATTTCGACCATGCCCGCGACCCAGAGTACGACGCCTGCACCGAACTCCGTTTCTGCAACCGTAGATAGCCGGGGCAGCCTCCGTCTCGATGTGCTCGTCACCGACAAGGCAGGGAAGGCCGTGCCCGGCCTTGAACAAAAGGATTTCACGCTCCTCGACAACGGCCACCCCTCGAAGATTCTCTCCTTCCACGCCATCGGTGCAACGGACCACAGTGTTAACTCGTCGGTGCAGGTGATATTGCTGCTGGATTTTGTCAATCTCGGATATCAGCAAATTGCCAATGTCCGCGATGAAGTCGACAGCTTCTTCCATCGCAACGGCGGGAAAATGACGCGCCCGATGTCTATCTATTTGTTTACAGACAAGGGCTTGAGCAGCGAATCTCAGCCCTCCGTTCAAGGGGATGTGCTGGCGGCGGAGATGAAAGCAATTGACGGGCAATTGCGTACCTACAGACCGTCGCAAGGCTTATACGGCGCCATGGAGCGCTTCAACTTATCCATTCCGGCACTCACCGCAATTATGCGTAGTGAAGCGCAGAAGCCGGGGAAGAAGTTGCTCTTATGGGTAGGTCCGGGCTGGCCGATGTTGGATTCGTCGATAGTGGATATCACCTCCAAAAATCACCATGAGCTCTTTGCTTCCATCGTCGAACTGTCTACTTTACTGCGCCAGTCACAGACCACTCTCTACAGCATTTCTGTTGGAACACCGGACCAGTACACCCGGATGTATGAAGGTTTTCTGAAGGCGCCGAAGAAGCCAGAACAAGCCACTCCCCCAAACCTGGCGCTTAAGGTCTTTGCTGTGCAGAGCGGGGGACGCGTGCTGGGCCCGGATTACGATCTCGCAAGCCAAATCGATAGCTGCATCCATGACGCTGACAGCTTCTATACGATTACCTTCAATCCGCCTCGCGCGGATCACGCCAACGAGTTCCACGATTTGAAGGTGGTTATCGACAAGCCGGGATTGAAAGCTTCCACCAACACCGGCTACTACAACCAGCCCTAGTGCACTTACGGGAGACTCTCTCAATCGAAGTGAGCCGCCGCCGTCGCACGACCCAACAGAGGATGAGATGCAGTTAATAACCGGCCATTACCAGCAAGAAGAACATCGCGCTCACGACGCTTCACCTATGACGGTTTAAATCTGTGGTGATGGCCGAACAGGGGTTTGTCTGATGAGGAATCAGATTTATTGCCTGGGGCGCATGGGTTCCGGGTGCGGTTCGCGATTACACTGTTAAGAGACGGCTCAACTCCCCGCTCCATCCACCGAGCAGTCAGGCCGCGGCACCGATGAGGATCAGGAATCTTCGCTGAAACTATGAGAACTTGTTTTTTTCGACAGCTCAGTTTGCTTTTGGCTGTAGCCAGTTTTGTGCCGGCTCTCTCACTTTTGGCTGAAAGCGACACGCATCTGCCTGATGCGCCCTTGCCAATCGCCACCAGTGCGGCAGGTGAATCGGCGCCGCTGGGCGGTGTGCGGCACAAGGCCGGGCACATTGTTGTGCCGCGACTTGAAGTGACTCCGAAATTTGAAGACTTTCTGGGCGCAACGCTAACCGGCGGGGCGCAGCAGATGCTGCGCGTCGATGAATTTGTGCAGCGCTATCCGCAGGACGGCGAAGCGCCGAAAGAGAAGACAACGGCATTTCTCGGTTATACGCACGATTACTTATATGTTGCCTTTGTGTGCAATGACCGTCATCCGGAAATGATCCGAGGGCATATGCTGGCGCGCGATATTCTTTCCGACGACGACAACGTCCAGGTGATGCTTGATACCTTTCACGACGAGCGCCGCGCCTTTGTCTTCATCAGCAATCCGCTGGGCATACAGGCCGACGCCATGTACAGCGAGCAGACCGGCTACGACTTCTCGTTTGATACAGTGTGGGATACGTGGGGGCGACGCACGGCCAATGGTTACGTTGTGCTGATACGCATACCTTTTGCGAGCCTCTACTTTGCCAAAACCAATCCTGGCGAAATGCGCACGTGGGGCATCATTCTTCAGCGCAATATATCGCACGCGAGCGAGAGCGACTTCTGGCCACGCAGCAATCACGACATTGCCGGCAGGCTCACGCAGGACATGGAGATTGAAGGATTCAGCGACATTGAGCACGGCCAGAACATACAGCTTGAGCCGTATGCGCTTGCCCGCAGCCTGCGCCAGTTGAACACCGTCAACCCGATTGACCCGTATTTTGAACATAAGCACCTGCAGGGTTACACCGGCATCGATGCAAAATTCATACTGCATAACAGCCTGGTGCTGGATACCACGATCAATCCTGATTTCAGCCAGGTGGGCATAGACAACCCGGCGCTTCCGAACCAGCGATTTCCACCATTTTTTGCCGAGGTTCGGCCGTTCTTCATTGAGAACAGCAGCTACTTCATGACCCCCATCAATCTCTACTACACAAATAACATTGTGACGCCGCAGTACGGGGCGCGGCTTACGGGCAAATTAGGGCGATGGGCCGTGGGGCTGTTGGGAGTAGACGACCGCAGTCCTGGGCAATCGGTGGTTCCCGGCGACCCCGGATTCGGCACCCGCGCGCATTTTTGGATTGGACGGCTGAATCGCGACTTCGGCGCACTGTCGAATGTCGGACTGATCTATGCTGATCGCGAGTATGGCGACTCTTTCAACCGCGCCGGGGGCATTGACTACCGCATACGGCTGCGCAATCGCTGGACGATTACCGGTCAGGGCGTCACCAGTGAAACACACAACCTGAGCAGCTCCACTACCGGTGAGCAGGGGTGCGAAACGACCGCGCTAACCTGCAGTGGACAGGCCTGGATGCAGCAGGTGAGCTACAGTGATCTGCACTGGAACTGGTGGATGGCCTACAACGATACCTCAGCGGGTTTCGTTACTGACACGGGCTTCTTCCAGCGCCCCGATATACGCGAGCCCAACGGCCGCCTGGGATACATCTTCCGGCCCGCCAAGGGGTTCATCCTCTCGGACGGTCCGAGTGTATATATGGAGCGGATCTGGGACCACACCGGCACGCCGCTCGATTATTATCTGAACTCTTCTTACTCCATCGCATTCAGGCGCAGCACCTACTTTTCGGCGTTCCTCAACCTTGGCCAGGACAGGCTCCGTCCGATTGATTACTCGGCGCTGCCGGCTGACGTGGAGTGGCACAGCCATACCGAGGGATTCAACTTCAATTCCGCACCCGTGCCTTATTTCGCTTTGAACGCCAGCTACTCGCAGGGGGCGGTGGTGAATTACTCGCCGCCGGCAAACAGTGGCCCGGCTCCGGTCAATATGTCCTCACCAAGCGTGAATGTTGAATTGAAGCCGTTTGCGCGCCTTGATATGCAGAATAACTACACCTTTACGCGATTCACCAGCATGGATGCCGGCGAGGATGTTTACATCAGCCACCAGCTTATCTCGCGCTGGAATTACCAGCTTACGCGCGACTGGTCCTTCAACATCATCGGCCAGTATCTGGCCACACTGCCCCACGCCAACCTTACCAGCGTTACGAACTCTAAAACACTCTTCGCAGATGTTCTTTTGTCCTACATGCCACACCCTGGGACCGCCGTCTACCTTGGCTATATCGGCAACTTCGCCAACATCGACCGTGCGCTCTGCACACGACTTGCGGATGGCAACTGCAATATCCAGGATCCCATTCTGCCGCCGACGGGTTCCTCGCTGATGAACGATGGCAAAAACATCTACCTCAAGGTCAGTTATCTTTTCCGCTTCTAAGCACACTCCATAATCAGTCGAATGATCCACAAAGCAAAGATCGTCTAAACTAGTAGAGTGATCTATCTAAACCCTGCACAAGCAGCCATCAACGAACTCAGCCATGCGCCGATTGTGCGCTTCAGCGTTCTTGCACTCAGCTCCATCTTTTTTCTTGTTGATCCCTTTGCGGCGATTCCGGCATTTTTGGCGATTACCGCAGATGCCGAAGAGGCACGGCGCAAGCGCATGGCGCGCAAAGCCGCGCTGACATGTTTTGTTGTTCTGACCACGTTTGCACTGGTTGGGAAGCTGATTTTTCAGATGTTCGGGATCACGCTGCCGGCCTTTGAAATTGCGGGCGGATTGATTTTGCTTCTGATTGGTCTGGACATGCTGGCGGCCAAGCGCTCGCCTACGCAGGAGGCCACGGGCGAGGCAGAAGAAGCCTCACACAAGGAAGACGCGGGGATTGTGCCGCTGGGAATTCCGATGCTTGCCGGGCCGGGCGCGATTTCGTCGGTGATGGTGCTGATAGGCCAGGTGCCGAGTCTCTGGCATTACCAGACGGCCGCTATTCTGGGGTCGATTGCGATAACCTGCCTGCTCAGCTACTGGGTACTCTCTGCGGCTACACGGGTGCGGAAGTTCATGGGTGAGACGGGTATTCGCATCCTGATCCGAATCATGGGATTGCTTCTGGTGGCGCTGGCTATGCAGTTCTTCGTGAATGGATTGACGGATCTGGGCGTGATTTCGAAGCAGTGAAGGGGTTTTGTGGAACCAGCAAGAAAAAAGTTGAACGCCTGAACCCAGCATTATTGTTGGCTGTTTTCAACTTTCCACAGAGTTTGCACCAGCTTTCCACAGAGTCCGGCTTGCCTTCTTCTTCATCTGCTGTTAACTTAGAAAAGTTGCTGGTCTGTTTTGAACATGACAGTGACAAGCGAACGCAAAGGCTAAGAAAGCCAGAGTTTGCAATTCAAAGAGCGTCTGTGCTATTCTTTGAAAGTTCGTTGATGAGCAATGGTGCTCTCCAAGGGTCCTCAGTAATGGTGTAAAGCCGGAACTGAAAAAGGGCTGAAGTGACGGGAGAGTTGATCTGGAAGGCCTTTTAAAGAGGTCAGGGCTGGAAAGCCAAGACAGATCAAGTTCGTTCGGCCGGGTGAGGTGAAATAACCCCTGAGCCGCTGTAGGGAATCCCGCAGAGAACAACCGATTGAAAGCCGGGAGCTTGCTCCCACAGGCCTGAGTGGCCTGAGCGTGTCTTGCGCTGGTTTGTTGATTTGACATTTTGCGCTGCGCGATAATTTTGGACGCGAACCCAGGGCGGGTGTAAGTACATTCATCCGGGGGCGATTTCGAGAGCTGAAGCAGCTTTGATTTGCGGGAAGTACCGTCAACAGTGTGTTGACTGGCCCGGGACAAAAGCTGCGAATAAGCTTGACATGAAACCGGATCTTCGATAGTCTTGAAAAGTTCGCGCAAAAACGCCGCCCCGCTCATACGAGTGAAGGTTGGCAGTGCGCACCAAGTTCGGGGACACCAAAACATATCTGTTTTGGCCTCGATCCAAAAGGTCACCGCTTAGGCGAGTTGACTTAAGGATCTTTGACAATAAGGTTGAATATGCCAGTCGTGAGATACGATCAGCTTTGGCTTGATCATTCTCACAAGGTAAGAAATGTCGGCGACTCGCGAGAGTCCCCGACGGCGCTTGAACCAGTCGACCTCCGTCGACGGTATCAAGCCAACAGTTTCAAACGAGAGTTTGATCCTGGCTCAGAATCAACGCTGGCGGCGTGCCTAACACATGCAAGTCGAACGAGAAAGTCCGCAAGGATGAGTAAAGTGGCGCACGGGTGAGTAACACGTAGCTAACCTACCCTCAAGCGCGGAATAACCTGGGGAAACTCGGGCTAATACCGCATAACATCCCGGCTTCGCAGGAAGCTGGGATCAAGGGCCCGCAAGGGTCGCTGGAGGAGGGGGCTGCGGCCGATTAGCTAGTTGGTGAGGTAAAGGCTCACCAAGGCGACGATCTGTAGCGGGTCTGAGAGGATGATCCGCCACACTGGAACTGAAACACGGTCCAGACTCCTACGGGAGGCAGCAGTGGGGAATTTTGCGCAATGGGGGAAACCCTGACGCAGCAACGCCGCGTGGAGGATGAAGTCCCTTGGG
Source organism: Acidobacteriaceae bacterium (assembly GCA_027364815.1). Classification (GTDB taxonomy): domain Bacteria; phylum Acidobacteriota; class Terriglobia; order Terriglobales; family Acidobacteriaceae; genus CAIMNN01. Next base: position 14,812 of record DAHXOQ010000033.1, read on the forward strand.
ACGTAAACTCCTTTCGATCGGGACGATAATGACGGTACCGGAAGAAGAAGCCCCGGCTAACTTCGTGCCAGCAGCCGCGGTAATACGAGGGGGGCGAGCGTTGTTCGGAATTATTGGGCGTAAAGGGTGCGTAGGCGGTTCGGCAAGTCTTATGTGAAATCTTCGGGCTCAACTCATAGTCTGCACGAGAAACTGCCGGGCTTGAGTATGGGAGAGGTGAGTGGAATTTCCGGTGTAGCGGTGAAATGCGTAGATATCGGAAGGAACACCTGTGGCGAAAGCGGCTCACTGGACCATAACTGACGCTGAGGCACGAAAGCTAGGGGAGCAAACAGGATTAGATACCCTGGTAGTCCTAGCCCTAAACGATGATTGTTTGATGTGGCAGGTACCCAATCCTGCCGTGTCGAAGCTAACGCGATAAACAATCCGCCTGGGG
>DAHXOQ010000340.1 GCA_027364815.1 Acidobacteriaceae bacterium
AAATCGGCGTCGTCCAGAATCCCGAGCTGCTCAAATTCCAGGGCAAGCGCCTCTCCGAAGTTGCCGCCGAGTGGAAGCTCGACCCCATCGACGCTCTCTGCGAAATCCTGATTCGCGACAACGCCGCCACCGAAGTCGCCGTCTTCGGCATGGAAGAGCCCGACGTCGTCCTCGCCCTCAAGCAGCCCTGGATGTCTATTGACAATGATTCCCAGGGCACCTCCACCACTGGCATTCTCGGCGCCGAGCATCCCCACCCACGCGCTTACGGTACTTTCCCCCGCATCCTCCGTAAATATGTTCGCGAGGAGCACGCGCTGACCCTCCCCGACGCGATTCGCAAATTCTCCGCGCTCCCCGCATCCAAAATGCGCCTCACCGACCGCGGCGTCCTCAAGGTTGGAATGTGGGCCGACGTTGTCGTCTTCGATCCGGAAACAATCAAGGACCTCGCCACCTTCGAGAATCCCAATCAGCTCTCCGTCGGCATGGAATATGTTTTAGTCAACGGCGTCCCCGTCATTGAGTCCGGCAATATGACTGGCGCCCTTCCCGGCAAAGTCCTCCGCGGGCCCGGTTACATCAAATGATATTGAAACTTGTCGAAATACATTTCAACACTGACTAATTTAAAAAGGCACGACTTTAGTCGTGCCCTTAGTTAACTAAACCCATCAAAATATTGAGCTGTGGTAGAAAATGAGTCAGGGCACGACTTTAGTCGTGCCGCAAAGATGCTCCCCAAAAACGCTGGGGCTTTAGCCCCCGTGGGAAAATCCGCTTATCGCACATTCTTCCGCGTCAGCCGCCAAATCCCCACCGCAATCGCCAGCACTCCAAACCCGTACGCAAAGTACGAGCGATTCCCCGTATAGCTGTGCCAGCCCATGTACATTATCCAGCCGCCAAGAACGATCATGATGATGCCGCGTGCCTGATTCATCTGTTTTGCCTCTCGAAAAAGTCTATTTGCCGATTTTACTTGAATCAACAACAATGCAATCCCCATTTGACCCCGCTCGCCACAACTCCTATCGTCGATAATGGACTGTTGAGGAGTCTTGCAAATGACTGAGTTGAAAAAAACACTATTGAATGGCTTGCACCGCAACCTGAAAGCCCGCATGGTCGACTTCGGCGGCTGGGATATGCCCGTCGAGTACCCGGCCAACGGCGGCGGCCTCATCTCGGAGCATCTTGCAGTTCGCAATGCTGTTGGTCTTTTTGACGTCAGCCACATGGGCGAGATTCAGTTCCGCGGCCCCGGCTCCCTTGAAGCCGTCCAGTACGTCACCATGAACGACGCCTCAAAGCTCGTCGATGGCCAGGCTCACTACTCTGCCCTTCTCACCCCTGAGGGCCACTTCGTCGACGACATTCTCGTTCACCGCCTCAGCGCCAACGATTACCTCCTCGTTGTCAACGCTGGCAACATCGAGAAAGATTTCCAGTGGATTCGTTCGCAGGTCGGCGCGCGTCACGGCATCCACATCAGCAACTTCTCTGACTACTACTCGCAGTTCGCCATCCAGGGTCCACGTGCCCTTGAGACTCTCGCCAAGCTCACCAAGGTCGATCTCGCCGCCATCAAAAATTACTGGTTCACCTGGGGAGAAGTTGCCGGCGTCGACCACATCCTCATCGCCCGCACCGGCTACACCGGCGAAGACGGCTTCGAGCTCTACCTCCCCGCCGACCTCGCGACGACGGAAAAAATGTGGGATGCTCTGATGGAAGCCGGCGCAGAATTCGGTATTAGACCGTGTGGACTCGGCGCGCGCAATACCTTGAGACTTGAAGCCGGCATGAGCCTCTACGGCCACGAAATCTCTGACTCCATCAACGGCTACGAAGCCAACCTTGGCCGATGGCTCAAGCTCGACAAGGGCGACTTCATCGGAAGAGAAGCCCTCGCTGCTCTCAACGGCGCACCAGCACGCAAACTCATCGGCCTTGAGATGATCGAGCGCGGCATTGCACGCGACGGCTACCCCGTTCTCAACGAATCCGGTGAGCCAATCGGTGTCGTCACCTCCGGCTCACCCGCGCCCTACCTTAAAACCAACATCGCGCTCGCGCTCGTCCACCGCGCCGTCGCTGAAGCTGAAGGCGACCTCTTCGTCGATTGCCGTGGCAACAAAGTCCGCGCCAAACGCGTGCCGCTACCCTTCTACAAACGCCCGAAGAAGTAATTTTTCACCTGTGCTGCTTGCAATATTCCCAAAATAGCTCGTTTAGGGTCGCGTGAGAGCTTTAAAAATAGCAGTTAGAGGCTGACAAATTCTCGCCTTTGCTCCCAATTTAGGCAGCTCATCTGCAAAATGGCTCAAAATAGACTATTTAATGAGAAATTCACAGCTTCATCATCAGGTTTTAACTCGTTCATGAATTCAATTCTTCCCCTACCCCCACCCGCTCGGGTATAACTGTGATGGCGGTGCTTTTGCTCCCGTCTTACGTTGTACCTGGTGATTTATGGCCGATCCGGCGCTGATTATAGAACCATCCACTGATTCAACCCTGATAGTTAAAGACACTTCGCATCTCCCGATAGAAAAACCATTCCTCGTTCCCAAAACAGCAAAAAGCACCGCATGGATCTCTGGCGCTGTCGTGCTGATCGCCCTGGTTGGCGGCCTTGGCTTCATCGGTTTTCACGTCGTCAACGATGTTGGCAACGTAAGTCTTGGCAACGTATGGCCCTATGTTTTGCTGGCCATCGCACTCCTGATCGCCCTCGGCTTTGAGTTCGTCAATGGCTTCGACGATACCGCCAACGCCGTCGCCACCGTTATC
>DAHXOQ010000341.1 GCA_027364815.1 Acidobacteriaceae bacterium
CAGCCTCACTGAAGGTCTCCCGCGCAAACCCGGCATTGAAGAGTACATTCGCATCGTCAAAGACAAGAGCATGGCGCGCCGTGTCATGCTCATCTGCGCTGCTGCCATCGCCCGCGCCAACGAGCAGCGCGATTCGGCACTCGATGTCCTCAACGCCGCCGAACAAGAGCTCCTCACCGTCAGCGAGCGCGGCGTCGGCAAAGGCTTCCTCAGCCTTGAGCAGATTGTCGCCAATTCCTTCGGCACCATCGACAATCTCTACAAGCAAGCGCGCGAAGTCACCGGACTCGCCACCGACTTCAAGGAATTTGACCGCATGACAAGCGGCCTCCAGAAAGGCGAGCTCTTCATCCTCGCCGCCCGGCCCTCCATGGGAAAAACTGCTCTCGCCATCAACATGGCGCAAGCTGCTGCCGTCACACACGGCGCAGTTGTCGCCGTCTTCAGTTTAGAAATGAGCAAGGAATCGTTGTTAAGAAGAATGTTGGCCAGCCAGGCATGGGTCGATCAGAAAAAACTTCAAACTGGATTCATTGGCCGCGAAGATCAGGGCAAATTGCAAAAGGCTCTTGAAGACCTCATTGAAACGCGCATCTTTATTGACGACACCGCAGGAATTTCTCTCGCCGAAATGCGCGCCAAAGCCCGCCGCCTCCGCCAAAACGCCGGCAAACTCGACCTCATCGTCGTCGATTATCTGCAATTGATGTCCGCCTCGCTCCCTTCCTCCGGCGGACGCAACTACGAGAACCGCACCCAGGAAGTCTCCGCCATCTCGCGCGGCCTCAAAGCCCTCGCAAAGGAAATGGATGTCCCCGTCATGGCTCTCTCCCAGCTCTCCCGTGCCAGCGAGCGCCGAGGTGACGACAAGCGCCCCATGCTCAGCGATCTCCGTGAATCAGGTTCCATCGAACAGGACGCTGATATCGTCGCCTTCATTCATCGCGATTTTTATTACAACAAAAATGAAGAGAAGACCGACGCCGAGCGCCGTGAAGCTGAACTCATCATCGCCAAGCAGCGTAACGGCCCCACCGGCACCGTGAAACTAAACTTCCTCGAGCACATCACCCGCTTCACTGATCAGGACAAACACCACGAAGCGTAATCGTTCTTCAAAGAATCTGAAATTGATAAATTTCATTCAGCCTGCAATCGTCAGTTTTTAAATTTCATTCATCCTATGAAATGGGTTTCCCATCCTTGCCGTTTTTTCTACGGCAAGGGTGGGACACTAATATCTCAATTAACAAAAAAGCCTTGTCATCCTGAGCGCAGTCGAAGGATCTGCAGTTGCTTTTGCTCTTTATATTTTTACAATTTGTCATCCTCCTATGAAATAGCCGTGTGCCCCACATCTCGACTTTGAGATGCCGGAATCAACAATCAACACCGCAACCAATCCCCCAATACACAACAGACGCGGCCTTCGCCGCCTCCGCCCGGAGGCGAGCCGGGGGGGGGTTACCCCCCGGACCTATCATCACCTCAACACCGGCTTCAGTCGCGGAAAAATCTACTTCGCCACAATCGGCACAGCTTTGGCCTCAACAACCACCTTGTGCCCCGTAGTTGAATCCTCACCCGTATAAATCACCGAAGATTTCCCCGGCAGCAGCACCGCCTTTACACTCATCTTCCATTCATCCACCAAAGGCAGGTTCACACCATCGGGTTTGGCAGCCAATACACTGTGCGCTATCCGAAGATCAACAGAGATAAAATCTTCCAGACTGTTGACCGTCGTTACATCAATATTGGTTCCTGAGTCGAAATAATCTACCCCTTTTTCACTCCGATAGGGAATGCGCGCGCCGTCGCGCACATTCTCGTAATTATGTTCACGACTGTTCGCAATTACATTGAGCAAATAACTCTTCTCATAGAGTGATTTGTTTCCATCAAACTCTTTGATGACGATGGTAAGTTGATATGGCTTTGCCTGAGCCACTTTCCCTACGTCCTTCGTCTCAGGGTTTTTCTCAGGAGTGCTCTCATTCTGTGCCTTCATGCTCATACTGACCAATGCGACGCTCAACAACAGCGCCAGAAAAATTCGTCTACGGTTCATACCCTCTCCTTATTTGCTCGCCGCATCGGACGAGTAGTTTTGCGTTGTTGGTGTGTCGTTGAATTCAATAGGCTCGTTCTTGATCGGTTGAAATTCAATCAGTTTCACTTCGATGGGCGTTGTATGGCGAATGAATGCATCATCACTCGCTTGCTCCCGATCCATCTGCGCCAGCGTTGCAATTGCCTCCGGCGCGTTGCTCATTAACTGCAACATCAAACGGTGCTGTTCCGCTTTGAAGTTGTTCGTTGAAGTTTGTGGAAGTGCAGATTGTGTAATCGCAGCACTCTTCTTCTTCACACTTTCCGGAGCATACGCTGAGCTTTGTACAATCGCTGCTTCGTGCTCGGCCGAATTCAGATTCTGCTGCGCAGTTGGTTGCTCCACCACCCCAACCTCTTTCTTCCCCGGCTGCAAAACAATCACCAGCGCCAACGCCACCGAAACCAAACCCAATCCGGAAAGCGCAGGAATCAGCCATCCAAAATTCGACTTTCTCTTCTCTCGCGCTCCCCCCTCCGCATCGATCCTCGCCAGTATCCGCGCCTCAAAACCTTCCCTTGGCGTCGCCGCCGCATATCCTCGCAATACCTGATCCAGCACCGCATCCCCTGCTTCGTTTAATAAAGAGTCGTCGGTCTCATCCTGCATCCTCTTCAAATTCAATCTCTGCTCCCTCATCCGCCACCCCTCCGCTCCCGCAG
>DAHXOQ010000342.1 GCA_027364815.1 Acidobacteriaceae bacterium
CTTCGCGGATTGGCGATGCCTGGCGCGTTTATGAGCCGCATTTGATGGATGTGGCGAAGTGGCTGGTACCGATTGCGATTGTGGCTTGGGTGGTGCTGTCAGGTTTGGGGCGCAGTTTGATACTGCGTCAGATGGAGCCTGTGAAGAAGTGGCGGCCGCTGTCAGTGATTGGGTTGCAAGCGGCGCAACTGGCGGTGCTCGGGTTGGTGATGTGGGGATGGCTCGCGGAGATGGGCTCAATTGCGGATGCGCATATTTATACTGCAGACGAGCCGGACCTGGTGGGGTATTTGATCAGCGCTGTGGTGCTGTCACTGACGACATTTGTGATTTGGGCGTTGGTGAGTTGGACGGTGATGATTGCGCCATTGTTGGTGGTGCTTGAAGGGATTTCACCGTGGGCGGCGCTGGGAAGAAGCGTGCGGCTGGGCAAGGCGTTCACGAGCAAGCTGGTGGAGATTAATTTGGTGATGGGGATTGTAAGGCTGGCTTTGCTGGTGCTGGCAGCGGTATTTTCTGCGGCGCCGTTGCCATTCAGCGATCAACTGGGTTCGGGTTCGTTAAGGATAATTTTGATGGCGTCGATTGTTTTTAATTTTGTGGCGAATGATACTTTTCAGGTGGTGAGGCTGAAGAGTTTTCTGGAGTTTTGGCATAGATTTTGTGGAGAGTAGAGAAATTTAAAAATACAAATTGTTTTTCTTCACTGAGTTGAATACGTCCTGATAGACTCGCGGTACAGAAATTCCCTGGAGGAATTAAGAATGAAATTGAGATATTTGTCTGTGGCTGGCCTGTGCTTGTCTTTGGTGCTGTGCGTGAGTGCGATAGGGCAGAGTGGCGAGAAGACGACGCACAGGACGCTGGTGCGCGCGACGCATTTGCTGGATGTGAAGACGGGCAAGACGCTCGACAATCAGACGGTGGTGGTTGTGGGCGAGACGATTCAATCGATTCAGCCGACGGATCAAGTGAAGGCGCTGGCTGATGATGTGGTGATTGATTTTGGTGGGAATACGATTTTGCCTGTGCTCATTGATGTGCATACGCACCTGACGATGGATACTAATTTTGATCCTTATCACGAGCTGACGATGACGGATGCGAAGGAAGCGATCATCGGAGTTGTGAATGCGCGAACGACGTTGCTGGCTGGATTTACGACGGTGCGCAATGTGGGTGCGGGTGGATACACGGATATTGATTTGCGCGATGCGATTAATTCAGGATTGGTGATGGGGCCGCATATGCAGGTGAGCGGGCCGCCACTGGGGATTACGGGCGGGCATTGCGATGATGATTTGCTGCCGTACAAATATCACGCTGTTGGTGATGGAGTGGCGGATGGAATTTCTGCGGTGCAGCAGAAGGTCAGGCAGAACATTAAATATGGCGCGGATGTGATCAAAATCTGCGCGACGGGTGGAGTGCTGTCGAAGGGCGATGATCCGCAGGCTTCACAGTACACGCTGGAAGAGATGCAGGCAATTGTTGCCGATGCGCACCGGCTGGGACGCAAGGTAGCGGCGCATGCGCATGGCGCGCAGGGAATTCTGTGGGCTGCAACGGCGGGTGTGGATTCGATTGAGCATGGCAGCTACATTGACGATGCGGCGATTGCGGTGATGAAGAAGAATGGAACGTACCTGGTGCCGACGCTTTACCTGGAAGATTGGATGATGGAGAACGGACATCTGCCGGTGTTTTATCACCAGAAGATGATTGAGGTGAGCAAGGTGGCGAAGAAGAACATCAAGCATGCGATGGAGAGCGGCGTGAAGATTGCGCTGGGAACGGATGCGGCGGTTTATCCGCATGGGTTGAATGCGCATGAACTGGATGTGTATGTGAATCAATTGGGGATGAGCCCGGTGGCGGCACTGCAATCGGCGACGGTGAACGCGGCGGATTTGCTGGGGTGGAGCGCGAAAACGGGATCGCTTGAGGCGGGGAAATGGGCGGATATGATTGCCGTGGATGGAGATCCGATTAAGGATGTGCGGATATTGCAGAATGTGAAGTTCGTGATGAAGGCAGGGGTGGTTTACAAGAACGAGGGGAAGTAAACGACCTTCTTTACATTCCCCCCGCTGGCCTGCCAAACTGAAGTGTGGACACTCAAACGATCGTAATATTGGACTTCGGCTCGCAGTATACGCAGCTGATTGCGCGGCGCATCCGTGAGCAGAATGTTTTCTCGGTTGTGCTGCCTTGCACAGCTCCCCTAGAGGAGATCAAGTCTTTGAACCCACTGGGAGTAATTCTCTCGGGCGGGCCTTCGTCGGTGTATGACGATGATGCTCCGGAGGCGGACCCTGGTGTGCTCACACTGGGCGTTCCTGTGCTGGGGATTTGCTATGGGCTGCACTTTATTACGCATCACCTGGGCGGCAAGGTGCTATCGGCGCCGAAGCGCGAGTATGGGCACGCGGATGTGCAGATTAAGGATCGCGAGTCGGCGCTGTTCAAGGGATTGCCGGAGACGATCCAGGTCTGGATGAGCCATGGGGATGAGGCGAGCGAGTTGCCTGAGGGGTTCAAGCTGACGGCGGCGACGTCGAATGCGCTGGCAGGGATTGCGAATGAAGAACGGCAGATTTGGGCTGTGCAGTTTCATCCTGAGGTGCACCATACTCCGCGGGGTGCGGAGCTGATCAAGAATTTTGTTTTTGGGATTTGTGGTGCGAGTGGGGATTGGACCTCGGCGCACTTTATTGAGACAACAGTTGCGTCGATTCGCGAGAAGGTGGGCAAAGGCCACGTGATCTGCGGG
>DAHXOQ010000343.1 GCA_027364815.1 Acidobacteriaceae bacterium
GCCTTCACTGCGCCAAAGTTCAGATCAAATACTTTTTGCTTCTTCGAGAATTGTTTGCGAACCGATTCTTCAACTACTCCAAGATCGATGGAGAGAATCTTCGCCACCACGCCGACAAAAACCATGTTCCTGACCAGCTTGCGCAGCTTGGCTTCGGGACAAACCGCGGCAGTGATCTTGTCAAATGGGACAGGATAAGCAACAACATCGTCGCGAAGTGCGGCGAGATTCATGTTCTCTTCGTAGATCGCGATTCCGCCTGCAGGAAGCGCCATCACATCTTCTTTCGCCGTCTCGGCATTAAGTGCAACAAGCACTTCGGCCACACGTTTGCGCGCCACGTAACCATCTTTGCTGACGCGTATCGTAAACCATGTTGGCAAGCCGGCGATATTCGAGGGAAAGAGATTCTTTCCGCTCACCGGGATACCCATGGCGAAGATGCTTTTGAGGAGGATGCTGTTGGCTGACTGTGATCCGGAGCCGTTTACTGTGGCCACCTGAATACTGAAGTCGTTGATGACGCGCTCATGCGCATCCAATGATGCAATCTTGCCCTGCTTTTGACCGAGGGCTTGGTCTCCATTCGCCACTGGCGGGATTTCCCTTCACATGAATTTCTGTAAGCGTCTTCTATTTACGCTCGACACTCTATTATAGCTCTCACTGTGGTCGTCCGTCACAAAGGCATGTAACGAAGTGAACAAGCGTGAGTTCTGTCACAAATGTGCGCAGTCGGAATGGACACTCTGCTACTTTTAAATCAAATTTCTGCTTTAATACGAAGACTTTGCTGCTATATGCGAAGAACCTCTGGACCATCTCCACATAAGAGTGCTTGCTATCGTAATCAAAGCAATTGTCAATCCAATCCACAGTCCGTAGATTCCCCAATGCAGAAAGAAGCACAGCGATAAACCAAGCGGCAACCCCAGAATCCAGTACCCGACAAAATTGGCAAACATCGGATAGCGCGTCTCGCCAAGTCCGCGCAACGCTCCAGTGCAGACGGTTTGAATTCCATCGAAAACCTGGAAAACCGCTGCCAATCCCAACAGTGCTGGACCCATCGCCAACACCAGGGGATCACTTGTATAAAGTTCGACCAACGCACGCGGAAAAAGAAAGAAACACGCGCCGGCAAGAATCATGAAACCCACACCAAGCGCCATGCCCAGCCATCCCGCTCGACGCGCACGCGCAGGGTCGCCGGCTCCGGTTGCATGTCCCACAGCAACAGCGGCGGCTGAACCCACTCCCAGCGGCACCATGTATGTCACGCTCGCATAGTTGAGTGTAATCTGGTGCGCGGCCAACGCAATTGGAACCGGCGCAACCCATCCGGCAGCCACTGTCGAAAGATTCCACGCTCCCACTTCTAGCAGCATCTGCCCCGCAGCCGGCAATCCCAAACGAATGAGTTCACGAATCCTCAGCCACTGTGGCGCGGCCCAATGGCTGAAAAGGGGATGCCCGCGCTTGCGCTCGTAACGCCAGGCGAATCCAAGCAGCGCAACCGCCATCATCACACGCGCAATGCAAGTCGAAAGCGCGGAGCCATTCACGCCCATCGCCGGAAAACCAAGCTTGCCGTAAATCAGCACCCAGTTTCCAAACCAGTTAACGAGGTTGGCCGCAATGTACGTCACCGTAATCACGCGCACCTGCCCCACCGCCTGCAGATAGCGTCGCACGCCCGCGTAGAGCAAAAGCGGCAGCGTTCCATAGTTGAGAATGCGCAGGTAACTTCCCGCTGGACCGGCAACTTCGGCCGCCACTCCAAAGCGCGCAAATCCGAAACTCGCAAAGTGCAGCACAATCATGATCGGGATCGTCGCCAGAATGGTGAGATAAACTCCCTGCGCCAGCCAGCGATGGCAATCATCATGATCCTTGCGTCCGTAGGCCTGCGAAATGAGTGTGTCCAGGCCGAGCAGGATCCCCACACCAAAAAGACTGGGCGTGTAATAAATTGCATTTCCCAGCGCCACTGAGCCAATCGCAGCCGGCCCCAGCTTGCCAACCATAATGGTGTCAACAATTCCCTGCGCCATCCAACCCAACTCGCTGAGCACAACAGGGATGGCAAGCGCAATCAAGCCCTTCAATTCGCCGCGCCATTGGCCTTGTGGAGTTTCCATCCTTCCACTTTAAATGAGCGGTTTAACGAGTACGACCGTCTAAATGGATTGAGAGCAATCGGGCAATTGTTAACTCATGAAAATCCGGCCGATGAAAATTTTTCAGTTTAGCCGCACCATTTTCCAGCCACTAAATTGCCCCGTTGCATTCTTAGGGAGGATTTATGCGTATACATCGAAATCAGTCCTCAACAACAGCGACCGCGCAATCATACTCTGCAGCGCAAATTGAAAAGGCCAAGCAGAAACGGCGCGCGGAAGAGGCTCGCAAGTGGCTTCAGACGCATGCTACATTGGGCACTTCACTAACTTCAGAGGAAACAGCGTTCATCAATCACTGGACCACTGCAGACCCGAAGCCAACGCAATATTATTACTAGTACATGACTTTGCGTTATACCGTAGAGTGGATTCGGATTACTCCGACGAATTGTTAGCCTCTTTGATTCGCCCTGCTCAATCCCCATAACAATCCAAGTCCAAAGCCGTTCAAATATTCGCCTTCGCAGGCCATTTTTGGGTGTTTTTTGGCCCGAGATGAATATATTTTTGACTCAAAAATGACTGTTTTAGAGAGGATTTTAGAATGATTTTTATTTACTTTCAATGACTTAACCCTGCTATACGG
>DAHXOQ010000344.1 GCA_027364815.1 Acidobacteriaceae bacterium
CCTCCGCACCGCACTCATCGATTCGCTCACCCACGAACTCCGTACTCCGCTCACCTCTATCCGCGCTGCCTCCACAACTTTGCTGGGCGAAGGTCTCGACGAAGCGGGTCGAATCGACCTCATCTCGCTCATCGATGAAGAAAGCAAACGACTCGACGCACTCATTGGTGAAGCCGTGCAGATGGCAGAGATCGACGCCCATGTCGTTCAAGTTCACAAAGTCCTCCAGCACGCACGCACTCTCCTTGAGCACGCTGCTGAAGAATCTCGCGCGGCTCTCTCCGGACACCGTGTTGTCATCGCTGTAGAAGGTCCTGATGAACCCTGCTGGTTCGACCCCCATCTACTCAGCCGCGTTCTCCGCCATCTCCTCGAGAACGCTGCGCGTTACACACCACCCGGTACACGCATTGTTCTGCGCAGCCGCCGCAAGCGTTCGCGTCTTGAGTTCCTCGTTGAGGACGACGGGCCCGGCATCGACTCCATGGATCTCCCGCTCATTTTTGAAAAGTTTTACCGCGGCAAAAAGGGCTCCGCCATCGGCAAGGGCTCCGGTATGGGCCTCGCGATCGTCCGCGCAATTCTTGCCGCACACGATGGATCCATTGAAGTTAATAGCACTCCGGGCCGTGGCACTACCTTTATCTTCTGGGTACCTCTGGTTGAAAGAGAGCAAAATAACACAGACTAAGTTTTTATTAATGGAGTTAATATAAATGCAGGTCGGGTAGTCAAAATTCAATTAAAAATCCCAAGACTTGTGAGGTGCATCATGACCAATTTAATCAAGTTTGGAACGTTCACCGTGCTGTTTATCTTCGCTGGCATTCTTTGTGTTAGCGCCGCCGCTCAGAAAGGCATCACCAAGAAAGACTGGGCCTTCAAAAGTAATCACGGAACTTTGCTGATCTCTGCCATCACGTCTCTCAACGAATCGGGAAAGCGCGAGATCACACTCAACATCACTCCCAGCATTTACGGCTCATGGACTGTCACTGAAGAAGCTACAGCCTTGTCTCGCGTTCTTGATGAACTTCCAAAGGCTGGCTACGATATTCGCAACTTGGCTTCCATCAGATTGCGCATGGGAGAGCGCGACGCTCAGCAGATGATCGCCACGCAGGCGGCTCTCTCCAGGGCGTGGAGAATTGCTCTCAAATCCAAGAGCACCAGCGACACTGACCCCGCCATGGTTGCATTGATCAACCAGAGCAATGCGTATGACGATTGGAACAACATTTTCAATCAGCGTGGCCTTGAATTGAAGGCAATCGGTGTTGAAAACGTCGAACTTGAAGCCTTCTCAAAATCCGGCGCCACCTGCCCCACCGGCGGCAATTGCGACAAGCTTCTCGTTCCCGCTGACGCATATGTTCAAATGACCGTTTCCCACCTCATCCTGCAGTAAATCTCCTGGGGTGAGTGACAACTCAACTACCGGTGCGATGCGCCTACCATGCGCATCGCACAACTCTTCTTTCCCGCGCACTCTCTCGCGCCCACTCAATTACGCGCGCCACGCGCAAGGCATCCTCTGCCTTTACAGGCAAATCTTCATTGCCAAAAATTGCATCTCTGATGCCCTCATAAAACAACCGGTAATCTCCGCGCACAGCCTCCACCGGCTGGCTGATCATCATGCCATCCACCTCGCTATAAAGAGTCCCCCACTTAGCGGCTTCTTCATGCCCCCAATGAGCATCCCCAATCCGCGCAATCTGGCTCAGCTTCGCTTCCTGCGAATCCAATCCGAACTTCCAATAATTTCCCTTCGTACCACGCAAATGAAAGCGAGCCCTCGCCGGCTCACTCAAACAGTTCGCACTGAGTGTCGCTGTCATTCCGGCGTAATAGAGCCGCACTGTAAAAAAATCATCTGACCCATCCAACGGCTCGCGCTCGCGCCCAACCTCTGCGCTCACTTCAATCGGCAACCCAAACAACTGCAGCGCCTGGTCAATCAAATGCGTTCCCAAATCCAATAACACGCCACTCCCTGGCGCATCGACTTCTTTCCACGTACCCGACTTCGCCTGCGGACGCCACCGGTCAAACGTAGATTCAAAACTCACCACGCGTCCCAGCGTTTCATCCTTCAACATTTTTTGAATCGTCCTGAAATCTCCATCCCACCTGCGATTTTGAAAGGGAATCAGCTTCACATTCTTGCGCTCTGCAATCTCCATCAACTCCGCAATTTCCGTTGACCGCGCACAGACCGGCTTATCGACCACCAAATCTTTCCCCGCTTCAAGCGCCTTCTTGGCCAGCTCAAAGTGCGTTCCACTCGGCGTTGAAATCACAATCAACTGAATGGATGAATCTGCAATCAACTCCTCAAGCGTTCTATAAGTTTTAATCCCCGCATAACGCTCTGCCGCAGCATTTGTCCGCCGCTCCACCACCGCACTCAGTTCCATCCCTTCTACTGAAGAGATCAGCGGTGCATGAAAAACCCTTCCTCCCATTCCAAATCCCACCAAACCAACACGAATCATTCGCACACCTCGCTACCCTTCAAGTTTGTACCTCGTCTCTGCCAATCGATAAAGCCTTCTCCACACCAGCCGATTCATGCTCACCACAATCAGCGAAATCAGAATCGTTGCCAGCAGCAAAATCGGGAACCGCCCGCTCTCCGTCGCCGTCTGAATCGATGACCCCAATCCAATCGTCTTCAGCGTTCTGTCACTCAAGCGTGAGTACTCGGCAAAGACTGACGCATTCCACGCGCCGCCTGAAGCCGTCACCATGCCCGTAAT
>DAHXOQ010000345.1 GCA_027364815.1 Acidobacteriaceae bacterium
CAAAAACACGACGCTGGTTGCTGGCTCTGCACAGTAGCCGATTGGTCAAAATACGTATTCCGAGCCTGAAGTTCATTAAGAAATCTCCGGTGTGAAGGCGAAGTTCTTTCACTTGCAGAAAATTGATCGAATGAATGAAGACAGAAAGTACTATGCTGGCTCTCACGCTTGCCGACGATTCAAGTACTTTGTCGAGAGTGCGCCGACCCATCGCACAAATTCTTGGCCAACTAAGGGGGGAAAAAGCATTGGATCTTGCGCGAAGAGATTACAAAACAAGCATCCGAAAACCTGAATTACGCGAGAATTCTACACTGAAAACAACTCAATTTGACATAAAAATCGATGAGTTTTTATAGCAATGACGAGCGGCTATGGTAGTGAACATTCGCGAGGCTTTCTACCCTCAGGTGGAGACTCGCATTGAGAGACTCCCCACTTTGCAGGAGTACTTTGGGTAGAGTAGGATGACTGACGGCTTGAGAGAGCTTTTTCATGCTGGTTGAATTCAAGGCAAGACCTTGATTCTTGCCAATGCGTAATCGGTGGTTGTAGAGGACGTAATGACAGAAAAGAAAAAACACGAAAGCAGCCTCGCTTCAGGCTTTGTGGCCACAACCGCCAAGGCCCAGGCGAATCAGAAGGCCTTGGCAGCGCTGCTGGCTACAGTGCGCGCTCAGGAGGCACGGATTCGCGAGGGCGGGGGCGCAAAGGCCGTCGAAGCTCAGCATGGCAAAGGCCGCCTCACCGCGCGCGAACGTTTGAAGTTGCTCCTGGATGAGAACTCGGAATTTCTTGAGCTCGGCCTTTGGGCGGCGCATGAAATGTATACCGAGTATGGTGGCGCGCCCGGCGCTGGTGTAGTCACAGGCATTGGCCGCGTCTCGGGTCGCCTCTGCATGATCATCGCGAATGACGCAACAGTCAAAGCTGGAGCGTTTTTTCCCATGACTGCGAAGAAGGTTCTGCGCGCGCAAACGATTGCGCTTGAAAATCGCATCCCCACCCTCTACCTCGTCGATTCTTCCGGTGTCTTTCTGCCCCTCCAGGAGGATGTTTTTCCTGACACCGATGACTTCGGCCGCGTCTTCCGCAACAATGCAGTGATGAGTTCCATGGGGATTCCGCAGATCACTGCCATCCTCGGAATGTGCGTTGCCGGCGGCGCGTATCTGCCAGTCATGACCGATACCGTTCTCATGACAGAGGGCTCCGGCCTCTTTCTGGCCGGCCCCTCATTGGTGCAGGCCGCCATTGGGCAAAAAACTGACGCTGAAGATCTAGGTGGCGCGGAGATGCACGCCGCAATATCCGGTACCGTAGATTTCAAAGAACCCAACGACGAAGCCTGCATCGCACGTCTCCGTTCGCTCGTCGACAAAATGGGCGAGCCTCGCGGTCCGGAGAGATTTGCGCGTATTCCCTTTGATGCCAGGCGCGACAAACCACACTACCCCGCTGAAGATCTCTACTCATTGCTCGACCCCGCTCCCGGCGCATCCAATCTCTACGACATGCGCGAAGTGATTGCGCGCATCGCCGACAAAAGCGAATTCGACGAATACAAGGAAGAGTTCGGCCGCACCCTCATCTGCGGCTACGCGCGCATCGGCGGTCACGCTGTGGGCATCGTCGCCAATCAAAAAATCAATCAGATGCAATCAGTCGCCATGGGTCCGATGGCTGGCGCAAAAAAGATCGAAGTCGGTGGCGTCATCTATACAGAAGGCGCGCAGAAGGCCGCGCGCTTCATCATGGATTGCAATCAAAACATCATCCCGCTGATTTTTCTCCACGACGTCAACGGCTTCATGGTCGGCAAAGACGCCGAGTGGTCCGGCATCATCCGCGCTGGCGCCAAGATGGTCTCTGCCGTCAGCACCAGTGTGGTTCCGAAAATTACTGTCATCATCGGCGGCAGCTTTGGCGCAGGTCACTACGCCATGTGCGGCAAGGCTTATGATCCGCGTTTCCTCTTCGCATGGCCCACCGCTCGCTACGCTGTCATGAGCGGTGCCTCTGCAGCGAATACGCTGGCCGAAGTACGCGCCAGGCAAATGGAACGCGGCGGCAAAAAGCTCAGCGCCGAAGAAATGAAATCGCTCCACGACGAAATCAAAAATGCTTACGACGCGCAGGCTGATCCACGTTACGGCGCAGCCCGCCTGTGGATTGACGCGTTGATTGATCCGGCAAAAACCCGCAATGTCTTGATTGAGGCGCTCGAAGTTTGCGCACTCAACCCCGAGGTCGCGCGCTTCAACCCCGGAGTTCTGCAAACCTGAATTGCAAAAATGCAAATTTCCCAACAGCAACACGGCAAGTAAAAATCATGGAGGTAAAAGATGAAGGCTGAGCGCGAGAATGCGTTGTACCCGTTTCGATTGACCGAAGAGCAGGAGCAGCTTCGTAAAGAAATCCGCGATTTCTGCGCGCGCGAGATTCAGCCGCACATCATGGAGTGGGACGAAGCAAGCGAATTCCCCCTCAAGACCATCAAGAAGCTCGGCCAGATGGGCCTCCTCGGCATCATCTTTCCTCCCGAGTACGGCGGCGCAGGAATGGGTTACGTCGATTACGTCCTCGCTGTCGAAGAACTCTCCGCCGTCGATGGCTCCATCGGAATCACTGTCGCCGCGCATAACTCGCTCGGCAGCAATCACATCTTTATCGCCGGCAACGAAGCCCAGCGCCACAAGTACATTCCCAAACTCGCCACCGGTGAGTGGCTCGCGGCATGGGCTTTGACAGAGCCTGGC
>DAHXOQ010000346.1 GCA_027364815.1 Acidobacteriaceae bacterium
GACTCCAACACGGCTATCAATTCTTTCAAGATTGGACCGCCGGCCGTCTCCCCCGCGTCATTCTCATCTACGTGCAAAACGCCAACCCCTACTACGACGATTCCTACGACGTCGACTCAGCCAACGTCGGCCCCTACGGCTCAGCCATCAACGGCGAACTGATTCCCGCCATTGAGCAGAAGTATCGCGGCATAAGGCAGGGCTGGGCGCGCGCTACTTTTGGAGGTTCGACGGGTGGCTGGGAAGCTCTCGCCACGCAAATCTTCTATCCCGATTTCTATAACGGTACCTGGGCTTCCTGTCCCGACCCCGTTGATTTTCACGCTTATCAAAACATCGATCTCTACAACGACGCCAACGCTTTCATCCGCAAGGGTGACTTCGGCCAGGTCCCCATCGCCGCAGACCGCAAGCCCGATGGCTCCATCATCGCAACCACCGGCGATGAGTATGACTATGAATACGTTCTCGGTACCCACGGCCGCTCCACCGAGCAGTGGGATATCTGGCAAGCCGTCTTCTCACCCGCAGGCGACGACGGCTATCCCGCCGAAATCATCAATCCCCTGACCGGCGCAATCGACAAAAAAGTTCTCGCCTACTGGCACGATCACTACGACCTCACCGCCATCCTCAAGCGCGATTGGCCCACCCTCGGCCCCAAGCTCGAGGGCAAGCTCCACCTCGCAGTCGGCGACGGCGATACCTACTTTCTCAACAACGCCGTGCACCTGCTGCAATCCACACTCGACGCCACGCAAAATCCCCACTCCGACGCCACCTTCCAGTACGGCCCTCGCATGCCCCACTGCTACACCGGCGGCCCGCCGGAGTACACCATGCAGCAAAACAACTCCGACTGGACTCAGCGCGTCCTCCCCCTGATGGTTGAACACATGCTCGCCACCGCACCACCCAACTCCGACACCAAATCCTGGCGCTACTAAAAAAATCTTTTCCCAACCCTTGATGGGCAGCACGTAAATTTCAGGAATCCCCACTTCCCAATTTGGAGAAGTGGGATTCCGCGTTCTCAATTCTTCATCCGGTTCCGCATTCAATCACCGCGGGACAGAAAGCGCCAATGAATTTCAAGCGACGGTGACGCGCAATTTCCATCCTGCTCCATGCGAGTGAGGACTGCATCAAAACGCCCTGTGATTCCAATCACTGAGCGGGCGCCGAGTCCGCGCTATACTGCTACGCGTGCATCCGGTGGACACTGAACATCGGCTGTTCGCACGCGGATAGTCGATTCGTATTAGCTCTCTGCCGCCCACAGCAAGCGCTCTCCGGTCACAGTTGATGACGCGGTGAGCAAATCTCCTCTCGTCACAATTCAAGGCGATTGCTACGATCGTGGTATCGTACCAATTGGGTATTTCCAGCGGGGGGTGAGCGATGAGACGTTTCTTTCTATTCCTTCTAATAGCAGCGGTTTCTGCTGCAGCCTTTATTTATCTGCCCATTCCAACTGCAATCGGCGTCTCAAAGGATACCCGCCATTCTTCGAATTACGTAAATATCCCGGGAGCGAAGCCCGTTGGCGCGGAAACTTGCGCCACCTGCCACGCGGATGTGGCCAAAAACTTCCAGCATGCTTTCCATCAGCAGCAGGGTGTCACCTGCGAGGAATGTCACGGCAATGGCAGCTTGCACGTTGATGGCGGTGGGGAGATCACGAAAATCATCACTTTTAAAAATCGTCCGGCCGTCGATGCAAACGGTGTATGCCTGAGCTGTCACGCACAGGATGAAAATGCGCGCCACTGGACAACCGGCGTGCACGCATCAAACGGCGTTCGTTGCATTGATTGCCACCAGGTCCATTCCGCCACGGTGAAATCCGAGCAACCCGCCAGTTCCAGCTTTGACACAGCGACACGTGATGCGCGCAATGTAAATCTTGTCTCGCCAGAAACCAACGCAATGGTTAAATCGCGCGCCGAGGCCAACGAGGCATGCCTGCGTTGCCACAGCACCCAGGGCGCGCAACTGAGCATGCCTTATCATCATCCGCTGCGCGAAGGCAAAATGAGCTGCTCTGATTGCCACGACGCGCACGGTGGCACAGCGGGCCATAATCTGCGCGTTGCCAACGTCAACGAACTCTGCCTGAGCTGCCATGCGCAGTATCGCGGCCCCTTCGCTTACCAGCACCCGCCCGTCTCAGAAAATTGCATGAATTGCCACAACGCGCACGGTTCGCCAAACACCAATCTACTCACCGTCAGCGAGCCGGCACTTTGCCTGCAATGTCACAGTGGCCATCACAACGGCGCCGCGCTGCCCTTGTCCGATCGCTGCAGCAATTGCCACACCACCATTCATGGCACTGATGTCGCCACGCCAAGTGGGGGCAGCCGGTTCATCGACAAAGGTCAATACGGATTGCCTTCAGAACCCAACCCCGCCATGGTCAGGGCAAGTGCGCATGCAAATGAAGCTGCGGCACACGCGTCGCCGCATGCCTCCACCAATCTCGCCGGCGGCGTCAGCGGCTCTGCGCCGGCGCTCTTATCTAAACTGCATCCCTTCCCGGGCCTCTCACCCATGATGGGCGCTGAAAATTCTCCGGCTGATTCTGACCCCGCCAACGCCAATGAATGGTTCTCAAATTCTGAGGTCTATCGCTTCCTGCATACTTCCGGATTTGCCGGCCGCGTCGGGGAGTACGACAGCTTGCAGCAATCGGCAGGAACCAATATCTCCTCCGCCTACGTGAATCCTAAAAA
>DAHXOQ010000347.1 GCA_027364815.1 Acidobacteriaceae bacterium
CCCTTCCTCAATCAACTTCACATACTCATCAATCGACCCCGCATATTGCATCGCCTTCCGTGACCGCACAAACTCTGGCACGCCCTCGGGATTCCATCCGATAAACTGTGTAATCGTCGTCTCCGTTATCATCAGTACCGCGTCATTCACGCCAAAATCATCCTGGCTCGTAATCACACCCGGCATCCCATCCATCAAAAATCTGTGCCCCTGCGCCGGCTTCACATCAAACATCACCGTCCAACGCTCCCCATCCGCATAACTCGACCAGTTGTTATGCGCAATCACTATCTTCCCGCCCTTCGTGTAACTCCCCGTCGCAATAAATGCCGAGCAGTTTCCCGGCGCTGAAGTATGAGGCTGATTCATCGCATGCTCGCGCTTGTTCAGCCACGGAACATAATAATCCGGCAACTCAATACCGCCGTTGATCGCCACAATATCCCACAAATCAACTTTCAACCCCTTCGATTGCACGCCCTTCGCAATCCCCTTCAACTCCTCCTGGTACTCCGCCTCTATATGCGGCCACAACGCATACTGCGCCGCCTTCCTGAAAAATCTCCAGTCCCGCTTCGTCGAGTGCGTATTCTCCAGCTTCAGCACCTCAAGCACATCTGCAATCTCCGCCGAAAGCAGACGCCCATGCTGATAACCAATCTCGCTCGGCGTCCCCTCCAGGTGAACATACGTCCACCCGCCACGCTCAAATCGGTATCCCGCTCCCTCAGTGGTTTGTGCCTGCAACAAACTCAAGCTCAATACAACACCCGCAATTGCCACCATCAACATCCCGCGAACCTTCAATTTCTCCACCACAAAACCCTCCCTGATAAACACAACAGTACCGGATATTCCGTGATTCTCAATCATCCCACCGCCAACTTCAAAGCAAATAAATTACCCCGCCAAAAAAAATCAGCGCAGACTCATCTGCGCTGATCCTTCAAATCCTAAATTTTTCAACTCGTCCTTTGAAACCGGCCATAAATTTTCGGGTGCCCCCGGTCACTCGCATTTGGGGACCGCGGATTCCACACAAATTTACCGCTTCTTGCCCTTCACTACCTTCTTCACGGGTACCTTCGGTTTCACTGCCGGCTTCGCCTTCGGTTTGGCAATCGGCTTAGCCTTCGGCTTCGGCTTCGCAACCGGCTTAGCCTTCGGCTTCGCTTTCGCAACCGCCTTTGGTTTTGGCTTCGCAACTGGCTTCGGCTTCGCTTTCGACATCACCTTCGCCTTCGCTACAACCTTCGCCTTCACAACTGGCTTGGCTCTAGCTGCCGGCTTTGCCTTCACAACTGCCTTCGCCGCAGGCTTCAGTTCCACGTGTTTCTTCGCAAGCTCGGCCTTCTTCACCGGCTCCACATGCTTCTTCACCGCCTCAACCTGTTTCTTTGCGGGTTCCACATGCTTAACCGCCGCCGCAACCTTCGCGCCCTTCACCGGCTTCTCACTCTTCGCCGGCTTCCCCTTCGCTTCTGACTTTTTCAGCTTCGGACCATCCTCATCCTCGTCATCAAAATCATCATCCACCGGTTCCTCGTCCACTTCATCATCACCCAGTGAAATCTCAGGCAACTCCAAATCATCATCCGCACCCAGATCATCCAGATCGTCATCGTCCTCATCTCGAGCAACAATTACGTCATCATCATCCAGGCCTTCATCCTTGATCTTCACACCCGCCCCCCGCTTCACTCGCGGCCGCTTGTACGTCACCGGAGGAGGCGGCGCTGGCGGAGAGTATGGCTCAATAAATGCCTTCAACTCTTCTGGCGTCGTCAGCTTTCCGTCTATCATCGCCAGAAAAATCTTCTCCACTACTTCCTTGTACACCGGCAACTCCGGCGTTATCCGCATCTCCTGCAACAGCAAATACGGAATCTTCAGCTTGACCTCCGGCCACTCCGTCAAAAACTTCTCAAAACGCTGCTTCACTCCCGATTCCTTCGCCGTAAATCCCAACCACAACACCGCCTCTGGATCGTAGCTCATAAACAGCTTGTAACTCACTGAAGGTGTCTGCTTGTCCTTGGCCAGCAGTGCCTTCTGGAATCCGCTTGCAATCTGATCCAGATGATTCCACTCCTGCACAAATCCCTGCCTCGGAAACAGCTTCTTGATTCCGGAAATCTCCTTCGACCCCAGCTTCACCGTCAGCAGATGCGCCTGCGCCGCCGACAAATCCGCCCGCACTCCCTGCATCTCAAACCGCACCGCCAGATCATGCAGTTCGTTGAGTTTCTTCTCGTCAGCCTTCGCCGCCGTCCATCCCGGATACAGCAACTTCATCCAACCCGCAGCATCATGAGCGCGCAATGTACGCAGCCCATCTTCGGAGTGCATGATCTCTTCCAACTCTTCGCCGCGTCGCGCCGCACTCAAATGCTCAAGCACTCCAGCTTCCATCGCGTTTTCAAAACGCGTCCGCGTCTTCTCGTCAAACTCCCAACCCAGCCGCGTCTTGTATCGTGTCGACCGGATCAACAAAACCGGCTCTTCCAAAAATCCATACGCTGAAGCCAGCCGCAATGTCCGCGACTCAATATCCGCCACCCCATTCAGCGGGTCCATCAGCAATCCATACGACCCCTCGTTCAGCGAGAGCGCCATCGAGTTCACCGTAAAATCCCGCGACCTTAAAAAATCATGAATTGACGCCGGATGATAAACCGGCTTTCCCGGCTTCGGGTACTCGACACGCGTC
>DAHXOQ010000348.1:0-256 GCA_027364815.1 Acidobacteriaceae bacterium
ATCTCCGTCGCCAAAAAAATCAACATGCCTCCCGAGCAAGTCTTCAAAACCCTCCTCACCACCGGCGGCCCTCAATCTTTCGTCTTCGCCGTCATCCCCGGAGACTCTGAACTTGATTTTAAAAAGCTAGCCAAATCCGCAGGCCTCCGCAAGGCGGAGATGGTCTCCCTCAAAGAAGTCCAGCCCCTCACCGGCTACATTCGCGGCGGCGTCACCATCTTCGGCGCAAAAAACCCCTTCCCCGTCTTCATCGATG
>DAHXOQ010000348.1:266-2690 GCA_027364815.1 Acidobacteriaceae bacterium
CCATCGAACTCCACGATCAAATCAGCGTCTCCGCAGGAACTCGCGGCACTCAATTAATCCTCGCCCCCGCCGACTACTTGAGAGCCGCCCGCGAATCCGCACCCCAAGTCGTCACCGCCGACATCACAAAACGCGAGGTCTGGATACAATGAAATCCGTCCTCCTCACCCACCTCATCAAAGACCTCCGCATCGAGTGGCGCTCGTTTGACGCGCTTATCTCCATGCTCTTTTTTTCATTGCTCGTGGTCATTCTCTTTTCCATGGCCTTTGACCCCACCGTCGCAGTCTCTCAGCAAATCGCAGCTGGGGTTTTCTGCGTCGCCACACTCTTCGCCTCATCGAGCGCCCTCAATCAAGCATGGGCGCGTGAAATTCGCCACTCCGTCATGGATGCGCAACGCATGGCTCCAAGTGGAGCGGCCCCTCTCTACCTCGCCAAGACCATCGCCAACTTTATCTTCGTTTCCATTACGCAGCTGATCATCGCGCCCCTCTTCCTGATCATGTACAACTTGCGCATAGCTGGCAACGGCTGGCTCCTGTTGCTCGTTTTGCCGCTAGGAACCTGGGCGCTCGTTGCTGTGGGTACTTTCTTTGCCGCGCTCGCCATCGGCAGTCGAAACAGAGAAATGATTTTGTCCATGATCCTTTTTCCCATCTTCATTCCGTCACTTCTGGCTATGGTCATGGCTACAAAATACATCCTGCTCGGAGATGGCAGCCCCATTTTATGGATTAAGGTGCTACTCGCCTACGACATCATTTTCACCACCACCAGCCTGATGCTTTTTGATGTAGTCCTCGGCGCTGAGTAGGATCGTGTATGAAGAAATTCCCCTTCGCATTCTCCATCCATCCCGGCGAAATTCTCCTCACCGAGTTCATGCAACCCCTCGGCCTCACCGCTTACCGTCTCGCCAAAGAACTCCACATCTCTGCACCACGCATCAACGACATCATCCGCAGCAAGCGCGGCATCACAGCCGACACATCTCTTCGTCTCAGCCGTTACTTTGGCAACTCCGCTCAATTCTGGATGAACCTCCAGAGCGGTCATGATCTATGGCTCGCCGCTCAGAATAAATCCGTTATCAAGTCCATCAGCAAGGTAAAACCGCACCAAAAAGCTGCCTGATTCACGCTCAACTCCACCCATCGATGGAGACTTTCATCTATCATTCGTCGTACACTGGTCTTTCACCATTGGAGTATCAAAAATGAAGAATTTCGCCATTGGTTTGTACGTACTCATCACGCTCCTGCTCCTCATCTATGGCTTCAATCAAGCCATCTTCGTCGCGCCCACTGACGGCATGCAGGGCGAGATTCAGCGCATCTTCTACTACCACGTCCCCCACGCGATGATCTCCTTCCTCTTCTTCGCCATCAGCCTCGTCGGCTCCATCCTCTATCTCGCACGCCGCCATTCAAATCCCACAGGCGCGCAATCCGCTGACGCTCTCGCCGTCGCCGCCGCTGAAGTCGGCGTCCTCTATTGCACCATCGTCCTCATCACCGGCCCCATCTGGGCACGACCCGTCTGGGGCATCTGGTGGACATGGGATGCCCGCCTCACCACCACTCTCGTTCTCTGGCTCATCTACGTCAGCTATCTCCTCCTGCGCCGCTTCGTCTCCGGCCCGCAGATGCAGACCCTCGCCGCTGTCCTCAGCATCTTCGGCGCGCTCGACGTGCCCATCGTCTACATGTCCAACCGCTGGTGGCGCACCCAGCATCCCTCGCCCATCTTCGGCGGTGATCAAAACTCCGGACTCGACCCCACCATGAAAATCGCCTGGCTCTGGAACATCGTCGCCTGGCTCGCCTGGGGCATGCTCCTCCTCTATCTGCGCTATCGTGTCGAACGCAAAAGCCAATCCATCATCGCCAGTCAATCAGAAGCCGCGCTCAACGCCGACTAATCTCGCCTGAAAGGAATCACTTTGGAACACCATTTCCTCATCGCCGCCTATGTCATCACTTGGGTCTTGCAACTTGGCTACCTCGCGCGTCTCCTCATCATGAGCCAGCAGCTAAAGTACGCCACCGCACGAGTGCAAAAGAATCGCTAACACTGCTTCATCGTTTTCGAAGCAAAATTTCGCAGTTTAAGGAAAAATTATGTTAGTCGTCATGAAAGCCCACGCATCCCCTGAAGAAATTCAGGCAGTATGCGAGGCGATTGAAAAACTCGGTCTCCGTCCCCACCCGCTCCCTGGCGCTGAACGCACTGCCATCGGCATCACCGGCAACAAGGGCGAAGTGGAGCAGGGCACGCTCGAAGAAATGCCGGGCGTGCAGGAAGTCATCCGCGTCACCAAGCCGTTCAAGCTGGTCAGCCGCGAAATTAAACCCGACAACACGGTCATCACCTTCCCCGGCTGCGATGCCAGCATCGGGGGCAAGGCTCTTGCCATTATTG
>DAHXOQ010000349.1 GCA_027364815.1 Acidobacteriaceae bacterium
GACGGATTGAGATTCGGACGAATTTTCCACCGTTGGCGAAATTTTGTATTTTGATGCAAGCCGGAGTTGGATGCTTCAGTCTACAATTCAGATGAATCTTTCTGCACCTATCTGGACCCGAGGAGCACTTGAAAATGAACGCAATTGCAAAAAGGAAATTGCCCAAGGCCAAGAAAGTGGCGAAGAAAGCCGGCAAGAAGAAGTTCAAAAAAGTGAAACAGGCCAAGCTGCCAGCAGCGAAGCCGTTTGTGGCGCGGCCGATTACCAAAGCCGATCACCCGACGACACTTGCAGTGGATATTGGCGGCTCAGGGTTGAAGGTGATGCTGCTCAATTGCGAGGGCAAGCAACTCAGTGAGCGGTTGCGCGTTGAAACGCCGGATCTCTCAACTCCTGCGCGCATTCTGAAGGAACTCGACAAGCTGGCGGCGAAGGTGCCGGAGTTTGATCGCGTTTCTGTGGGATTCCCTGGAGTGATTCGCAATGGCGTGACAATAACGACAGCGAATGTGCACAAGCAGTGGACGAATTTTCCGCTGGAGAAGGCACTTTCGAAGCGCTGGAAGAAGCCGGTACGCTTGGCGAATGACGCGGACGTGCAGGGTTATGGGGCCATCAAAGGCAAAGGATCAGAGTTGGTGATTACGCTGGGCACGGGTGTAGGCGCGGCGCTGTTTACCAATGGGCATTTGTACCCGGGCCTTGAGTTGGGGCACCATCCATGGCGTGGCCGGTTCAGCTATGAGGAGCACCTGGGCAAGAAAGGTTACAAGAAGGCGGGACGCCAGCGCTGGAATGAGCTGCTGAAATTGGCGATTGAGCAAACGCATCACACCTTCAATTGGGACCACCTCTACATTGGCGGCGGGAATGCGAAGAAGATCGACTTCAAACTGCCACCGAATGTGACGATTGTGCCGAATACAGAAGGATTGTTTGGCGGCGTGGCGCTGTGGAAGGAATAGCTTCAAATAAAAAGACTAATTAGCCGGTTTGGCCGGTGTGCGTGGCACTCTCGCCTCGCGGAGCATGTTGTCGAGGACTGGGCGGTCAAGGAACTGGCCATTGAATATGACGGCATCAATCTCTTTGGTGTTTGAGATGTTGGCCAGCGGGTCAGCTGTCAACAAAATGAAGTTGGCCTTGTATCCGGCGTCGATGCGTCCCCAGGTTTTTGAAAGACCCATGTATAAGGCGGGGTTAGTGGTGGCGGTTTCAAGCGCCTGCATCGGAGTCAGACCTGCGGTCACAAAGAGCTTGAGTTCATCATGCAGGCTGAATCCCGGATAAGTGTACGGTACGGTGATATCCGTTCCAGCCAACAGGTGCACGCCCAGTGTTTGTGCGCGATGCACTTCTTCGAGGATCTTGTCATACTCGCGGAAACGCATCTTGATGTACTCAAAGGTGCGATATTTTGTCAGCAAGCCGTTCTCTGGCTTCCACGACTGAAGGTCGTCCGCTGATACATATTGCATGCGGGGATCAGGAACCAGGCTCAGATTGTCGATGTAGGTGAGCGCATACTCCGTAACAAGAGTCGGCGTAATGAAAGTTCCGTTCTTGGCGAGCAATGTGTAGGTTTGGTCAGCGACCCGCTGGCTGAAGTTGTCCAGCATGAAGTTTTGGTCGTCAGCGATTTTTTCAGGAATTAAAGCAAAGTTTTTGGTCTTGGCGGCTTCAAGAAATGTGGATTGGTCGGAGCGGCGCTTGATGTATTCGTCCTCAAGCGTGCAACCGCCAGAGAGGGCGATGCCATGCTCGAGAGATAGCTGACCGGCATTGGATGCTTCGCGGACATGAATGACGTTGGGTAGATGGCCAACTACGGGCAGCTTCTGTTTTTTGGCTTCGTCGATGATGGCGAAGTAAGCATCATGCGAGAGTCCGTCATAAACTTTGACGCAATCGGCTCCCTGCTGCTTGAGCGAATCAACGGCAGCGCGGGCCTCGTCGGCGGTATTCACAGTCAGCAGGAACTTCGTGTTGACCCAGGAGTTTGGGCCATCCAGGATCGGACCGCAAGCGACAATCTTCGGCCCAAGCTGCTTGCCTGAAGCAATGGCATCGCGCAGCGGAAATACATCACTGGCGGGATCACCCATGTCGCGTATTCCCAGAACGCCATTGGCAATATCCAACTTCAAATCGCGATCCGCATCGCGGAAGTGCATGTGCATATCCCAGAGGCTGGGAATCACAAACTCGCCTTCGCCATTGATGATTCTTGTCGTCGCGGAAGGCTGATAAGTATTTGACGGAACTACGGAAGCGATTGTGGAGTCATGAACAATTACAGTCATGTCATGTTGCGGCCGCGCTGCACCGGGATTGATGACGGTGACATGAGTGATGACAAAGTCGCTTGATTGCGCATGAGAGATGCTTGCAAAAGGCGAAAGTGCTGCCAGCAAAAACAGGCAAAGTGAGATCATGGCAGGATGCAGGAAGATGCTTCCGGTCATGAAAAAGTAACGAATTGATTTAGAACGAGTTTTCACTCTGCAAATCCTGATTAGCAAGAAGTATAACGCCTTATACCATTGATTCGATTTAGATTTTGGGGGTTTTAGAACCAAACTCACCACAATCCCCCGGTCTCAGGAACTCTTGCCGGGCGGCTTCAACCCAAGTTCATGCATGGCGATTTGGAG
>DAHXOQ010000034.1 GCA_027364815.1 Acidobacteriaceae bacterium
AGTCTTACTCAAAAAGTGGAGGGCCTCAAACAACCGTGATCCAGATGAGAGCAAGTGAAAGCGCTTGCAAAATCAATAGGAGGAGCTATGACCGGCAGTAAGCATAATCAAGAAGGAAACAGCAGCGATACGGGCGCGCCGGATCCAGGACCCTACTGGCGTCGTATGCATCGCAATTGGTGGTTTTGGGTTGGGGCTCTATTCATGGCGGCTGCGATAGGCGTTTATGTGATGACAGAGGACCTCTCATTTCTTCCAGGCGTTCATTCGCATCATTCAATGCCAGCGGAGAGCGCTCAATGATGGATAATTTGAGTATGGTCAGCGGGAAAATATGAAGAAGCTGATTGTTTTTGATCTGGACGGAACGCTTGCGTTAAGCAAGTCGCCACTCAGTGTTGAAATGGGCGCGCTTATGCATGAGTTGCTGGGAGTGGTCAAAGTCGCTGTCATCTCTGGCGGCACATGGCTTCAATTTCAACCACAGCTAATGGCGAATATTCAACACGACGATAGGCTTTTGAATCTGTCCTTGCTTCCAACGTGCGGCACAAAATTTTTCCAATATTCAGGGGAATGGAAGATGCTCTACGCGGAGGATTTTACTGCGGAAGAGAAAAGGAAAATCATTTCTGCACTGACTCAAGCCATCACGAGCGCCGGAATTCAAGTAGAAAAAACATGGGGCGATGCCATTGAAGATCGTGGCAGCCAGATCACCTACTCCGCACTTGGTCAGCATGCGCCGCTAGACGAGAAGCAAAAATGGGATCCTGATTATACAAAGCGAAAGCGGATCAAAACCATTCTAGATACATGGATTCCGGAGTTTTCTGTACGCATGGGCGGCGCTACTTCAATTGATATCACGAAGCATGGAATTGACAAGGCATACGGAATCAGGAAATTGCGCGATCTACTCGGCATCACGTTGGAAGAGATGATATACATCGGCGATGCTTTGTTTGCAGGTGGCAATGACTATCCAGCCAAAGAGGCAGGCGTAACTTGTATTCAAGTGAGCGGCCCCGATGAAACCAGGCTGGTGATTGAATCACTCATTGCAGTATTGGGAAACGGCAAACAAGTCTGATCGCAATGAAAATTACTTCTTAAGCTGCTTTTCGATGACGAGCAACTCCTTGTGACGTTTCCGTGTGATGAGGGGGTATGTATTCTTCAAATCCTTCAGCGCATCCAGTACAATTTGCGAGACGATCAGCCGCGCATTCTCTTTGTCATCAGCAGGCACAATATACCAGGGCGCATGACGCGTGCTAGTAGCTTGAAGACATTCTTCATAGGCTTTTTTGTATTCTTTCCAGAACTTTCTCTCCTGAAAGTCTGTGGTGCTGAACTTCCAGTTTTTGTCTTTCACGTCAATGCGTTCCAGAAAGCGTTTGCGCTGTTCTTCGTGGGATAGGTGAAGAAAGATCTTCACTGTCTTAGTTCCATTGCGGTAGAGGTGCTTCTCCAAATCGACAATGGAGTCGTACCTGAGTTTCCAGAAATCCTTTTTGTCATGCAACTCTCCAGCAAGTTCCTGGTTGCGGAGAATCTCCGGGTGCACGCGCACGACCAATACCTCTTCGTAATACGAGCGATTAAAAATACCAATACGACCTCTTTCTGGCAGACGACATGTGGTGCGCCAAAGAAAGTCGTGCTGCAGTTCTTCGGCACTGGGCTGCTTGAAGCTGAAGACTTCGCAACCTGCGGGGTTTACACCGGATAAAACGTGACGGATAGCTCCATCTTTACCGGCTGCATCCATGCCTTGAAGAATTAGAAGCAGCGCATGGCGATTGCATGCGAAGTGAAGTAATTGCAAGGCACTCAGATCGTGAGTGTGCTTTTCTATCATCGTTTGATATTGTTTTTTTGATTTGAAGTAGGGCGCAACAGTTGTTGGCCACTTGCCAAGATCCACTTTATGGTCTGGCGAGAGACGATAGCTCTTTGAATCTATGGTCATTTTGCCTCACTTCCCAACAGTATTCTACGCGTGACAACGACAGTTCTGTACGGTTTTGCTCATCATTATAACGATTCCGCTGCCACAATAAACACATGCAAGAGTTGTGATTTGCATCGGCATAGCTCTGGATCTACCCGGAGCATCTGGTGACGATTAACAAAATGAATGGAGACATCACATGTCGCTCGTAACAGTAGTGCTAACAATCGCCGTAGTGGGAATCCTGTTGTGGCTCATTAACCGCTTTATACCGATGCAGGGACAAATCAAAAGTATTTTGAACGCCGTTGTGGTGATTGCGCTCGTACTATGGCTGCTCAAGATTTTCGGCATGTTTCAGTATCTGTCGCAATTCCGTGTCGGCCACGCCTAATAAGCTTCACACTTCATTCAATTCTGATGTAATGAGGTGTCAAATGCTTGCGACATTTCTGAATATTTTTCTGTATTAGTTTGCCATGCGATTCATGCGGTCGCGCGCCAATCGCATGCGTTGGGGTTATTTCCCGAGCGGTGGAATTGGAGCACTTCTTTTGATAGTCCTATTTTTACTGGTTACAAACAAGAATTAACTGTGAAAGCAGGCCATGATGTCTACAAATAACGGTGCACTTTCGCAAAACAATGCCTCATTTGCAGAGCTGAATACAAACGCTCAAATGCAGAATGAGATGAATGAGTGCAAGCTTCCACTGCCTACCCGCATTGCATTTGTAGGCAACTATCTGCCGAGGCAATGCGGCATCGCTACGTTTACAACTGACATCTGCACCGCACTGGCTGCCGAGTTTGGTGACGGCCGCCTCTTTGCGATTCCAGTGAATGACCCTGATTCAACGTATGAGTATCCTGAGCAGGTACGCCTCGAGCTTGAGCAGGAAGATCTGAGCTCGTACAGGCGCGCTGCGGAGTTTTTGAATTTCAATGGCAATGACCTGGTTTGCCTGCAGCATGAGTATGGAATTTACGGTGGTGTTGCAGGGAGTTATATTTTGTCATTTTTGCGTCGGCTGAATATGCCGGTCGTAACTACGCTGCACACAGTGTTGCGTGAGCCTAATCCAGATCAACGGAGGGTGCTGGAAGAGATTGCGCGTCTCTCAGATCGTCTGATTGTGATGAGCGAGCAGGCTGCGCAATTTCTACGTGAGATCTATGCCGTTCCAGCGGGGAAGATCGACGTCATTCCGCATGGCGTGCCTGATTTTCAATTCATGGATCCAAATTACTTCAAAGACCGATTCGGTGCGGAAGGCAAGTCCGTGTTGTTGACTTTCGGGCTGCTTTCTCCGAATAAGGGGATTGAGAATGTTATTCGCGCACTGCCTGCGATTCTTCTTGAGCATCCCAATGTTGTGTATGTTGTCTCCGGTGTAACGCATCCGCAGATACGTCGCCGAGAAGGTGAACGCTATCGTGAAGAACTGATCGCTCTTGCTACAGAGCTAGGCGTTTCAGAAAATCTTATTCTGGTCACTCGCTTTGTCAATGCCGAGGAGTTGGTGGAGCACGTCGGCGCCGCGGATATTTATATAACGCCGTATCGTCAAGAGGCGCAGATCGTTTCAGGCACCCTTGCCATCGCGCTTGGGGCAGGGAAGGCGATTATCTCAACACCTTATTGGCATGCAAAAGAACTGCTGGCCGAGAGCCGAGGCATACTCGTACCATTTGAAAATCCAAAGGCGATTGCGGATGCCGTTTTGCGTCTTCTCAATAGCGATGCCGAGCGTCATGCGATGCGAAAGCGCGCTTATCTGCACTCACGCGAGACAATCTGGCCAAAGACTGCACGCAAATACATGAAGAGTTTTCAGCGGGCTCGTTTTGAGCGGACGCTACAGCCGAGAGCCGCGCAAAAGGAGGACGCAGCTATTGAAGTTGCCACCCATCTTCCTAAACTCAACACGGATCATTTGTTGAGGATGACGGACGATACGGGTATTTTGCAGCACGCGATATTCTCATTAGCCAATTCGAGTGAAGGTTACACAACGGACGACAACGCACGTGCGCTTATCGTCTCTACACTTCTCGATGAGTCTGCCATGCAATCTGGTCGAACGCAAAACACGGGACTCACACATCGTTATCTTGCATTCTTATGGCTCGCCTTCAACACAGATAGCGGGCGGTTCAGAAATTTTCTAGGCTATGACCGCCGCTGGCTCGAAGAAGTTGGCTCCGACGACAGTCATGGGCGCGCACTGTGGTCGCTCGGAAATGTGCTTGGGCACTCGCGCAATGCCGGGCTGCGAGGAGCAGCTGGAAGGCTCTTTGAAGCCGCGCTCCCTGCAGCGCAGAATTTTACCAGCCCGCGTGCCTGGGCATTTTCAATTCTTGGTATGCAGGCCTATCTGGACTGGTTTCCAGGTGACAGAGCGGTTCAGGGCATGCGTAACACGCTGGCAAATCGATTGCTCGACATTTATGAGCGAGCGCACACTCCAATGTGGAAATGGTTTGAGAAAAGCCTCTCCTACTCGAATGCGCGGCTTTCGCAAGCTTTGATCCTTGCCGGGTGGCGCAGTGGCAATCAACGTATGATTGAAGCAGGGATGGATTCACTCAAATGGCTTGTCGCCGAACAGCATCGTGACGACAAAGAGATTTTTGTCCCGATCGGATCACAGGGATTCTTTGTTGAGGGCAATGAGAAGGCGCGCTTTGATCAACAGCCCGTCGAAGCCTGTGCAACAATTTCAGCTTGTCTCGATGTTTATCGACTCAGCGAGGAAAGCTATTGGTATGAAGAGGCACAGCGCGTCTTTGGCTGGTTTCTAGGCAAGAACGATCTGCAACTGCCTCTCTATGATCCAACCACGGGCGGTTGCAGAGATGGACTCCACCCCGACCGCATCAATGAGAATCAAGGCGCTGAATCAACGCTCTCCTTCCTGATGGCCCTGCTTGAAATGCAGGAAGCCAAAGTAACAAACGCACAAGAACGGATGACGGAAATGAGCATCACCTCTTGACCCCAGAAACTACATCATCAGAACAGATCGATCAAATTAGTTTAGAAGTCGCCCCTCCCGAATCCCATGTGGAGACGCAAACTGGTTTGCCTTTGTTTACACGTCATTTGAACAATCCAATCCTCACGCAAAGAGACTGGCCTTATCCCATCAACAGTGTGATGAATGCAGGGGTTGTCAAGCTCCCTGATGGGGATACGCTGCTACTCTGTCGCGTGGAAGATCGCCGTGGGCTTTCTCACCTCTCCGCCGCGCGTTCAGCGAATGGAGTGGATAACTGGCGCATTGATACCACTCCAACATTGCAGTCAAACCCGCGCGAATATCCTGAAGAGATTTGGGGAATTGAAGATCCGCGCATCACATTTGTGCCAGAGCTAGAGCAGTACGCCGTCGTATACACATCCTATGCAAGGGGTGGTCCCGGAGTATCACTGGCGTTAACCAAGGACTTCAAGACATTTGAACGCTACGGTGTCATCATGCAGCCGGAAGACAAAGATGCGGCTTTGTTGCCAAGAAAGATGAATGGGCTCTGGGCGCTGATTCACCGGCCAGTTACAACGCTTGGCGCCCATATGTGGATATCCTACTCGCCTGATCTGCGCCATTGGGGCGGTCACAAGATCATGCTTGAAGCGCGACGCGGCGGATGGTGGGATGCGAACAAGATTGGTCTCAGCTCACCGCCGATTGAAACTCCGGCAGGGTGGCTCACTATCTATCATGGCGTGCGCCGGACTGCATCGGGAAGCATTTATCGTCTGGGCCTTGCGCTCTTTGATCTGAATAGACCGGAGATTTGTTTGCAACGTGGCGACTCATGGATTTTCGGTCCGGAGGCTTGCTACGAGCGCGCTGGAGACGTAAAGGATGTTGTATTTCCATGCGGGCAAACCATCGCAGAAGATGGCGACACGATCAACCTTTATTACGGTGCGGCGGATACTTCCATGGCCCTGGCGACCGGCAGTATCAAGGCACTGCTTGCATGGCTTCAGGCCAACTCAAGCCCCACTCATGGAAACACCTACCAGCGCGACCTTGTCTCTGGCCGTTAGAAGGCAAACAGATGGATTTTTCAAATCGCAGATGGCCGACATGGGTGCCTCGGTTGCTTTGGATTCGCCATGAGTGCCCACGCTGCAAATCGGTCAGATTCAAACCAGCCGAGTTGAGGTCGACTGATTTTCTGCTTGCGCTCTTTGCGCTGCGTCCGGTTCGGTGCATGTTCTGCTGGCGCAGATACTACTGGTTTGCTTTGCATGATGTGAACACTTAAACTGCCGGCGCAAGTTGCAACAGATATTGAGCAAGATCTGCATGAGTCTGTTTGTTACACAACCCGTCCGAACTCATCTTCCGCTGGCGCATACAGACATGATGCCTCGCTGGATTCTGCATCTGGGCGCCTTTGGATTATTTTTTGTTGCAATTGTGGATTCTTCAGTGATTCCATTGCCCTTGCCTGGAAGCACAGACCTATTACTTTTGATGATGTCTTCACACCGCGAATCTACACCCTGGTTACTTGCATCGTACGCGATTGCAGGCAGCATACTGGGCGGCTACACCACCTGGCACATTGGCCGTAAAGGTGGAGAAAAAGCACTCCAGCGCTATGTGCCGGCGCGAATGCTTGGACGTGTGGTTAGATGGGTTAAAGATCATCGCATCCTCGCCGTCTTTCTGCCCGCGCTCCTGCCACCGCCTATTCCGCTCTTGCCATTTGCTCTTGCATCCGGCGCGCTCGGTGTTACGCGCACTCGTTTCCTGACTGTCTTCAGTCTGGCACGCGCACTCAGATACTCATTGGTTGCCTGGCTTGGCGCAACCTACGGGCGCAAAGTGACTCGGTTGTTTTCTTCGAGTCTGCAGAAGTGGTCAACACCGCTGCTTACTCTATTCGTCACATTGATGGTGGTTAGTTTGATCATCACTATTTTAAAAATTCGTAAAGCGCGCAAAGACGAAGCTGAAGACGAGAGCGATTTGAATCCACAATCAATTTAATCTGAAACAAGCAATACTGGCAGGGGAGAATAACTCCAGCCAGTATTGCTTGTGTACCTGCCAACTTTAAGGATTGGCTAACTATTTACGCTGCCCGCCGCCACCTGATTAGTGAGCGCTGCCGCCCGATGAAGATCGTGGCTGGGGCTGATGAGATTGCAGTGACTGTTGCTGCTGCGTGTGTTGCTGCACCTGCCTCTGAGTTTGTTGCTGGTGCTTCTGCTCGAGCCGCTGCTGCTGGTCATTTGCCTTCTGCAGATTAGCGTTGGCCTTCAGTTGCGCGTGCTCGGTATCCTGCTTCTGCTGAAGGTTCGCACGATCCGCATTCTGCCTGTTAATCAGCAGCGTCTGCTTGGTTTCGTACTTCTGATCCGCCTTCGCATTGCCTGAGTTTGCAGCCTCGGGCCGGGAAATCGCAGGAAGGTCTTTAGGATGGATTGGAGGGCCAGCACTGTGTGTTTCACCACCGGAACCGGCCTTGTTCTCCGCGCCTGATGGACGTGCTGTCGCTGTAATTGACGGATTGCCATGGTTGACTCCTGCACGTTGCTCTGGATTCGCGCGGGCTGCCTGCGCATGAGATGTTTGTGCGGCTATAGCAGGTATATGATTCTGCCGCGCCGCAGACTCTTGCTGCGAATTTGGGCGTGCCGCCAGGCCGCCTTTTCCGCCGTTGTAACTTACGTGGTTGTCATTGTTTCCGTGATTCACGTTTTCGTTGTAAGTGTTGTGAAAATTTCCGCCTTCAATACGATTCACTGATCTGTTGTAGTAGTAATGTCCATGATCCCAACGGCCGCCGTCGTATCCTCCGCCCCAATAACCGTAGCCGTAATTGATGCCTCCGTAGCAACCGACATCAAGACCCCAGTAGCCATCACTAAAGAAGTAACCGCCATTGCCCCAGCCCCAATAACCAGGCGTCCACAGGTAGCCATCTTCAGGCGGCTCAACCCACGTACCTGGAACCCAATAGTAGTCAGAGATGCTGTCATCATAGGCCCAGTAACCAGGCGTCCAAATGTAACCATCATCGGGACAATCGGGCTGTGCGTAAACCGGAATTTCCGGTGGACCAAAAGCTACCGCAACGCCCACCTGAGAAAACATTGTTGCCGGAATTGCCATTAACAGAAATGCAAATAAGAACTTGAAAATACGCATAGGTATCCTTTCACCAAAGCTTCCTTCGAATAGCCGATTGGTATTTGGTTGCCGGGCTACGAGGAGCGTAGGCGACATTCTTCGCGCCATGCCATTAGGCTGGCATTTTGTGCAAACGGAGTCTGTCTACAACCGCTCACTTTTAGAAAATGTTGTGCGATCTGCGGCCAGCACAACAAACAACCCCATGCTTGCTGCGATCATCACAAGGAGTGTCAGCAAACTATGCCAGCTCACCCACGGAGGCCTTTTCATGTTGTTCTAATTGAAGGTCTGCTGTTTGGCGAGCTGTTCGTCGTCTTTATATTCGCGCCTGCCGAGGAGTTTCCAGATGCATGCTTTATCTGCGCATTCATATGAACTTCAGTTTCCTTGACCACATCGCCAACTGCCTCTGCAGCCTTGCCGATCGTATTCTCTATCTTGCCCTGTGCCTGTTGAACGATACCTTTAACCTGCAGCGTTTTGTTGCCAGTCAATTCGCCAGCCTTGCGCTTGGCCTTTCCCATCATTTCGTGAATAGTGCCCTTCACTTGTGTTTTATTCAAATTTTCACCTGTGGATTCAATTGGTTTGTATAGGTAAGCGAAATCTCAAACGATGGGGCAATCATCGTTCTCCCCAACAGGTAAGAGAGTAGAGGTTCACGGAGTCTTTGGCTGAGCTATAGGGACCACAAGAATTAACGTCAATTACGGGCAATATGAAACGTAGCTAATTTGAAGCCGGCTTGGTGATGATTGCGGCTGCTGGAGTGTTCACAGGAAGCGGCGCCGGGGTGAATGCTTTCAACGCATCGAGGTTGTTCAAGACGATCTGCCATTTTGCAGGATCACTCTCACCTTCGATAGGAAGCGAAAGATTAGAGTAGAAATCAAGGATGTTGGCGCGCAATTCAGGGGAAGTATTGTCGAATTTATGCGCGGCGAGATCTGCCAGCAATTGCGCGTAGGTTGTGTCTGTCAGCGAGTATTCGGCAGCTTTGGTCACATTGCCGCTGTCCAGGTCCGAGTTGGGCAGAATCAGTTTGCCGGCGCCTTCATCCTTAAGAAAATCGTCGTAACGAGCCACAGTTACATCAATGCTTTTAATATAGAGGTCTTCTGTTTTAGGTGTTGGGTTATCGAAGCCCAAGCCTTTGAAGGGGCCGATCT
This sequence comes from Acidobacteriaceae bacterium, assembly GCA_027364815.1. Classification (GTDB taxonomy): domain Bacteria; phylum Acidobacteriota; class Terriglobia; order Terriglobales; family Acidobacteriaceae; genus CAIMNN01. The sequence goes on from DAHXOQ010000034.1 coordinate 9,288, forward strand.
TCGGCATGAAGCGAAAGAGTATAGCCATTAAACGAGTTCCACAGCCGGGCTTTGTGTAGGTCTTTCCCCACTCGCGATCATAATCGGAGCGCGAGAGGTGGTAAAGAAATTTGCGCCGCGCAAAATTAGGCGTTTCCTTGAACAACTCTTTTTTGTGTACACGCAAAGCAACCTGGGTCATCTGCGGATTCAAGCGGCTGACAGAATAACGGTAAGAGCCGATCGCCAGATCTTCATGCGCTAGGACATCCTTGAGTTGCAGACCATAGATGATGGGAAATGTTCTCTCTAGTAAAGGCAAAGAGACTTCAAATCCGATGAAGTCATGGTATTGCTGTGAAGCGTATCTATTTTTGTAGACCTGCACAGTATCAAATCCAAACTCGGTTTTCAGGTGTGCTGTTTTATCCTGTGCATAACGAACTGAATGGCCATATTTTGCGCGGAGTTTAGGGTAGTTCAACGAAACCGCCTCATTGACTGCAGGGTGCCCGCTGATGTCCGAGGTATAGTGCGAGAGTGCTCCCAGGGCAAAGGCGTATTCGTTGGCATCCTGGCTTTGATGAATCAGTTCAAGTACAAAATCGCCACTGCGAACGTAATGAGTAAGGTCGCTGAATTGCTTGTTTCCGAATGGATAGTATCCGAGATCCTGAATTACAGATCCACCATAGGCATAGGCGTGCGCTTCTTTGATTTGATCGGGGGTGAGATTCGGGAAGCGTTTGAGGAGAAGAGGCCGAATCTCGTTGAGCCATGCAATATCGACAATTTCTTCGTGCGTGAGAACAGAGTAGGCAGATAGAGCGCAACTAGTCAGCAGCAAGACGAGCATGACGAGTGCTGCGCGACCAGCGATCAATATTTGTCTATTCTTCAAGGGCTCAATCTCCATTGTCGGTGTGTCATGCTGATTATTGTCGAGTCAGTGTTGATCTCGAAGCGATGAGAATCTCTTTCAGTTGCGGCATGGCGCTGCCGAAGTACGGGTATAAAACATTTGAATCAAGCGGCAATCGCTTTGGACGAAGTTCCGTTGTAGCTGGCTGCAACTCATCACATGCAGGCAGTACACTGCCTTGCTGAATTCTATACGGATAAATCCTGACCCGCGCCAGAAAAAACCAAGGGTATTGCGTCAACTCAATATGATTCACTTCAACTGCATTGAAATGAGAATTGATCCGGCGCAGTGACATCTTCAGCGCGCTGGCAATCGATTCCTGCGATGTTTCGCCTACCCCACTGCGCAACGCCCCTTCGGGAACGGCGATGAAATTCCATCCATTGGTTCGTATTTTCATTTCCATTTGCGCTGCATTGACTTTCAACGCCAGATTCCAGCCTTCGCGAAATTCCTGTGTTTCCAGTCGAAGACCATTGGGCAATTCAATTTTCTGACGCACTAAAATATTGTGTTCCGCAATCGTTTGCACGCGATTCACTCCATCTCTTCTGCTTGAGTAGTCAATACTCTCGTGTACTTACATGGGGCATCATTACCATGCGCATTTTAGAGTGAGGCAAAGTTGACCAGCTTGCACGCGCGCAGAATGGATATGGCATTGATCTGGATGAATTATCCCCTGCATGGACTGATGTTTCTGTACAATACCGAACACGACCTGTCTATTTTACTTTTTTACACTGCATGATTTTTTGCACTCTAATTGATGTTCGGTTGTTCGGCATTGTACTCAGGCAGTTGATCATGGAGCACTACATTCAATAATGAACGATGCACCTTGATCTGTCCGTCGTAATCGATAAATCCGAGCTTGCGAAAACGATTCATGAAAAAACTCACGCGTGACCGCGTGGTTCCGATCATCTCGGCAAGTGTCTCCTGCGAAATCCTTGGAAGCAAAGTCTCCGGCTCACCGGGATGGCCAAACTCCGCCATCAGCAGCAATATCCGGGCCAGTCGTTTCTCGCTGGAGTTGAAGAGCTGGTCTACTAAATCGGCTTGCGTGCGCATACTGCGCGCCAACAGAAACTTCAAAAACAATTCAGAGAAGTCGTGCTCCTCGCGCATGACGCGAATCATCTCATCACGCCCAATTTTGAGCGCAGTGCAAGCAGTGATCGCGCTGGCAGTTGAGAGGCGCAATCCTGCAACTGTGGCAATCGCTTCTTCGCCAATAAACTCGCCGGCAGTTAGAAGCGTAATGGTAGCTTCCTTCCCTGTGGTTGAAACCACTGTCACTCTAGCGCGCCCCCTTTGCAGATAAAAGACTGAATCTGCAGTGTCGCCCTGAGTGAAGAAAGTCTCCTTGGGATTGAGTTCGATGATTCTGCGGCCCAGGCCCGTATGGGTCAAAAAGGCAGCAGTATCAAAGTGTTGAGGCTCTATTCCAGGCATATCCAAGACCTCTTTCCGTTTGCGGGGAAACACGCATTGAATGAATGAATGAATTGTAATTACCTTGTGCCGTGGTTCAAAAGGCAATTGTGCCAATGATAAGAGCTTCACTAACTTCCGTTCAGTGCATAGAATGTCAGGCGAGATATGCCAAAACAGGTTAATGCGTGTCGTCCACCACTCAAATACACCAAAATCTACATCAATTTTATACTTCATTCAAAGCTCAACCTGTCTCAAATTGCTCACATTTTGACCATCTGAAAAACATTTAAATATATTTTCGCGATATGGCCCGTTGAGCGTTCTTGCTCAGACTTCATCTGAAGTTGTCGCTAATGTGGGAGTTACCTGATGGGCCTCAGTTGCAAGCTCGCAAGTGTCGCTGTACATAGGTAGAAAAGATGGAATGGATGAAAAAGCTAATTACGTTAGTGGCAGTGATGAGTATGACGACAATGTGTTGGGCAGCTTCCGATCGTGAAGCTACAGTAGACCGGATGGATCATGCAGGCGCCGTTCTACACGAGATTATGTCAGCACCTGATAAAGGCATACCTGAAGAAGTTCTTGAACACGCAAAGTGCGTTGCAGTTGTTCCTCATATGCTCAAGGGCGGATTTGTATTCGGCGCAGAAAATGGCCGGGGCGTAGCCACCTGCCGCCCAGCTGAAGGTTGGAGCGCGCCTGCGTTCTTTACCATCACGGGCGGAAGTTGGGGATTGCAGATCGGCATTGAAGGCGTTGACCTGGTCATGATTATTCAAGACGAGCGTGGCATGCAGAATTTGATGTCAAGCCATTTTCAGTTGGGTGGAGATGCATCGGCTGCAGCAGGCCCGGTAGGACGTCATGCCTCTGCTAATACTGATTGGAAGCTCGACACCGAGATTCTCACCTACTCGCGCGCCAAGGGACTTTTTGCAGGACTCACGCTCACCGGTGCTGGCATTCGCCGCGACGATGATTCTACAGAAGCCATCTACGGTGCAAATATCTCAACGAAAAGCATCCTCCGTGGTGAAGTAGCCACGCCAAGCTCAGCTGGCGCATTTCTTAATGCCGTCAGAGGTGCAAAGGCGCAGTCGATGGCCGCAAACCAGTAAGTTAACAACAACTTTGTGAGCGCCTGAAGTCTCGGAGTGTTTGTCCTCCAGGCGCCTGCAAAATCAGAAAGGTGGAATTATGCTTTGGACAATCTTTGTAATCATCCTCGTTCTGTGGCTTTTGGGCTTCAGCATGCACCTCGGTGGCAGCTTGATTCACCTGCTGCTGGTTATTGCCGTGATTATTCTTGTTTTCAACCTGATTGTCGGCAGACGCAGCTCGCTCTGATCGGCAAGAATAGGGTTGAAAGCGGCGGCTACTCAACTGTGGTTTCATGTGACCTGATTGGTTTCTAAGCGGCGCTGTATGCCCCAGTTGCCGGCCATAATTATCTAGATTGAAATGTTGTAGCCGGGTGCCACACATAGGCACTGCAAATATACAGAGCCTGAAATGCAGGCCGCAGTGGCGCGTAATAAGTATTGAGTCCGCAGCAATCAATCACATTGGAGAACGCGGGGAAGGGATTTCACCAGCACGCGTTCAAAGCCTTGACGCTGTACAAAATTTTGAACGGCAGGGAATTCAGACCGGAAGCAGCTCTTGACAGATTTAATTCCGCGAATTAAATTATGACCAATGGTCAATAATGTCCAAAAGTCGAAAATAGACAAAAGTCATCCAAAACTCCCCGCTCGCCACCCTGTAACTGGCGGGCGCCGTCAGCGGCGCGCAACGGAGACGCGTCTGCGCATCTTTCGTTCAGCGCTTGAGCTCTATGCCGAGCGAGGCTTTCAGAGCGTTACGGTGGAGGCGATCACTGAGGCAGCCGATGTAGGCAAGGGGACATTCTTCAATTACTTCGCGAGCAAAGAGCAGGTGTTAGCGGTCTTTGCCGAAATTCAACTGGGCAAGGTGAATGAAGCGCTTCAGTTGGCATTCGCAGGTAATGAACCCACGGAAAAAGTCTTGCGCAAGCTTGCCAAAGGCCTGGCTCAGGAGCCGGGGCGGACTCCGGAGCTTGCCCGCGCCCTGATTTCGGCTTTTCTCGCCAACTCCGCCGTCCGCGCATTAATGAATCGAACCATGATTGAAGGCCGGCGCCTGCTCGCGAAACTTATTGCTGCCGCGCAGAAACGTGATGAAGTAAATTCACGTCTCAAAGCGGAAGCCATTGCCAAACAATTTCAACAAACCATGATGGGCACCATTCTCTTCTGGTCCTTGCATGGCGAGCCTTCACTCGAGAAGTGCGTCGAAGAGAGTTTTAAGTATTTTTGGCGTTCAATTGTCGCCGCAGAGAGTCAGAAATCATGAAAAAGCATTTTTCTTGCGTCGTATTGCTACTAGCCCTTCTCACGACTTACAGATCATATGGGCAGCAGGCTGCCCCCATCAGATTGACTCTTGATGAAGCGATTGCTCAGGGTTTGAAAGCAAATCTCGGCGTGCTCGTCGCTGCCGCCCATGTAGATGAGGATGAAGGCGCGCGACTGCGCAGCCTTTCGGCCGCATTGCTTCCGCGCGTTTCGTTTCAAAGTTATGCAAATTTCCAGAATCGCAATCTGAACGCATTTGGCCTGAGCGGGCCGGGATTGCCAACAATGGTTGGGCCTTTTTCAAACTACGACTTCAGAATCTATGCGCAGCAAAATATTGTTGACCTCACCACACTGCGCCAGTTCAAAGCAAGTGAAGAGTCACTCGCGGCCGGCAAACTCGATTATCGCGATGCGCAGGATCTGATTGTTCGCTCCATCGCCTCTATGTATTTGAATGCGCAATCAGCAAGCGCCCTTGCCGACTCCGCACATTCGCGCGTCACTGATTCGGAAGTGTTGGTCAAGCTAGCCGTGGATAAGCACGATGCCGGCACGGCAACAGGGGTTGATGTTTTGCGCGCGCAGGTTCAGTTGGCCAATGATCGCCAGTCGCTCCTGATTGCTCAAAATCAATTGAAGCAATCCCTGATTCAGCTGGCGCGCAACATCGGACTGGATCCGGGTACGCCGATTGAAATCGCAGATCCATTTGAATTTCGACCCGTGCCTGAGCAGTCAGTCGAGGTACTTACTGCCGCAGCGTTGAGTGAACGTGCGGATTATCTCTCCCTCGCTACTCAGCGCCGCGCTCTCGTTGAGCAGAAGGGCGCCAACCGAGCGCGGAATTATCCGCGTCTGAGCGTGAATGGAAATATCGGCGAGATTGGCCGCAGTATCGGTGGCGTGCAGACCACGGGGTTAATACAGTGGCAGATTGATTTCACGCTCTTTGACAAGGACAGGTCCGGCGAAGCGATTGAAATTGAGAGCCGCATCAAGCGCATTGATGCGCAGATAGATGACCTGCGCCGCGGCATTGAGCAGGATTTGCGCGTGGCCTTGTTGAATCTGCAATCTGCCGCCGACCAGGTTGCAGTTGCCCGGGATGGCGAGGCTCTGGCGCATCGCGAGCTTGAGATGAGCGAAGAC
>DAHXOQ010000350.1 GCA_027364815.1 Acidobacteriaceae bacterium
GGGGCCAATGGCGAAGACGGGTGCGGATGTGCGGGGGCTCGATTGGCGGACGCCGCTTGATGAGGGTTGGAAGGCTGGGGGCGCGGGTCATGCGGTGCAGGGAAATCTGGATCCGATTACGCTCTTTGCTCCGCTTGAAGTGATTGAGGAGCGGGTGAAAGGAATTCTGAAATTGGCTGGTGGAAGGCCGGGTCACATCTTTAATCTTGGGCATGGAATAGTACCGGAGACGCCGGTGGAAAATGTTCAGGCGGTGGTGAAGATGGTGAGAGAGTTTTCGACGGGGAAACAGAATGGGTAAGCGCGCAGTTTTGCTGCTGGCGCATGGAACTCCGGATAAGGTTGAAGAGATTCCCGAGTATTTGCGCAACGTGGTGAGTGGGCGACCGATGCCACAGGCAGTGGTGGAGGAGATTCAACATCGCTACTCGCTGATTGGTCATAGTCCGCTGACGCAACTGACGCTTGAGCAGGGAAAGCTGCTGGAGGAATTGTTGCGCAGTGATGCGGAAGAGCCGGCGGTGAAGGTTTATGTGGGGATGCGGAATTGGCGGCCGTATATTCCTGAAGTTGTGAAAGAGATGCGTTCCGATGGAGTGACAGAGGCGGCGGTGATTTGCCTGGCGCCGCAGAATTCGAGGACGAGCACGGGACTTTACAAGCGCGCGGTTGAGGCTGAAGCCGGCGCTGTGAAGATTGATTTTACGGCTGGATGGGCGGATCATCCGTTGCTGGCCGATGCTTTTGCTGAGCGGTTGCGTGTGGCGCTGGCGAAGTTGACTGCGGAGATTGGGGAGGCGGTTCCGGTACTGTTTACGGCGCATAGCGTGCCTTGCCGGACGTTGGCCGCGACAGAGACGCAGAGTGGTGACCCTTATGCGATTGAGGCGCGCAAAACTGCGGAGTTGGTGGCCAGGCGCGTGCCGGAACTGAAGCGCTGGTATTTCGCATTTCAGAGCCAGGGTGCGAGCGGCGGCGAGTGGATTGGGCCGACGGTGGAGAGCACTCTGGATGCGCTGGCGGCTGAAGGTTTGAAGACGATTATTCTGCAGCCGATTGGATTTTTATGCGACCACGTGGAGATTTTGTACGACGTGGATATTGCTTTCCGCGATTATGCGAAGAAGCTGGGGATCAGGCTGGAGCGGCCTGAGTCGCTGAATGCCTCGCCGATGTTGGCGCGGGCGCTTGAAGATCTGGTGCGGAAGTCCTTTTCTCGGCTATAGTGATTGCTAATCCCCGGAGGCCGATGCGAGATGGATTTGAGAAAGTTGTGCTCCATTGCAGCCGTGCTTGTTTTGTTGGCTGCATTTCCTTGTGCTGCATTTGCAGTTGATCCGCCCACTTGCCCTACATCGGCAACGGATGCACCGCAGATTATTGACGCGGTGAAGACGATGTTTGCTGCGGCGTCGAAAGATGATCTGGCGCTTTTCCATTCCGTTACGACCAGCGATTTTTATGCATTCGATGGCGGCAAGCGCTTTGTGGGCGACGAGTTGATGAGCCTCATCAAGCAGGCGCACGAAGCGGGGACGGTTTTGGTATGGAGCGTGAATGATCCTGAGGTGCATGCGGATTGCGGCACGGCGTGGATTACGTATGTGAATAAGGGATCGGTGCAGAATGCCCAGGGCTTGACGAAGATGATCTGGCTGGAATCGCTGATTTTTGAGAAGAAAAATGAAAAATGGCGGGCACATTTTCTTCATAGCACGCGCATTCCACAACCCTGAAGTTATAAATTAATAACACTCAACAACTTTCATCATGGCCAATTGAAATTGGCCCAGGAGACTATTGTGAAACAGTTCAAAACATTTTTGTATCGCTCGCTGTTGCTGCTGGGCGTAGTTGTTGTTACGCTTTCGAATGTTCACGCTCAAAGCGCAGAGAAAGATGCGAAGCCAGCGCCGCATGTTGTGTATGTGAAGGCGGGGCATCTGTTTGATGCGACGAGCGACAAGCTGCGCGATGATGTGGTGATCGTGGTGGAGGATGAGCGGATCAAAAGCGTAATTGCAACTACTGACGCGAAGATTCCTGCCGGGGCAGAGGTGATTGATCTCTCGAAGGCTTGGGTGCTGCCGGGGTTGATCGATTGCCACACGCATTTGGAGGGGCGCGCAGATCAGCTTGATCCGATACATGAGGTGCGCATCACACCGTTTCAAGGTGGCTTTAACGGCGTTGTGAATGCAAACACAACACTGATGGCTGGGTTCACGAGCGTGAGGGATGTGGGATCGAGCCCGTTTTTTGCAGTGGATTTGCGACGCGCGATTGACTCGGGCTTTATTCCAGGCCCGCGCGTGGTGGCAAGTGGACCGGCATTGACGACGACGGGCGGGCATGGCGATTTGAATGGTTTTGCGCCGGCGGTCAGCAATTTTATGTACCCTGCGGAGAAGGATTTTGCGATTGTCGATGGGCCGGAAGAGGTTCGCCACGCGGTGCGCGCGCAGATTAAATACGGAGTGGACGTGATCAAGCTCCATGCGACGGGCGGTGTGATGTCGTTGGGCGATCAGCCCGGCGCGGAGCAACTGACGTACGAAGAGATGAAGATGGCCGTCGATGAGGCGCACAAAGCGGGACGCAAGGT
>DAHXOQ010000351.1 GCA_027364815.1 Acidobacteriaceae bacterium
CCCACTCGCGCGGCAAATCCGACAACAACGGCTTCGCCTCTCTCCAGATCAGCCCTTACAAAGACACGGGTAGCGGCCGCCCGGCAATGGACAACATCCTCGTCTTGGCTCGCCACGGCGAGGATGTCGCCGTCATCACCCCCAACAACTTCTACTATTACGATGAGGATTCCGGCAACGGCAGCGGCCTCGAAGCCTACATCTACACTGACCGTCCCGTCTATCGCCCCGGCCACACCGTCCACATCAAAGCCATCGTTCGCCGCGAGAAAGACGACAAGATCATTCTCCCCGCCGAGAAGACTGTGCGCATGCGCGTCATCGGCGACAGCGACAACGTCCTCCTGCAAAAAGATCTCCCCGTCTCCGCGCACGGCACCGTCACCGCCGATTTCGCGCTCGCTCCCGATGCCGCTCTCGGTTACACGCGCATCGAGCTCACCGTCGACGGAAAAAATATTCAAGGTGGCGGCAACTTCTACGTCGAGGAGTACAAAAAGCCCGAGTATAAAGTCACCGTTACACCAACTGCGCCGCGCGTCCTTCAGGGCAATAAAATTCAAGCCGTCATTGAAGCCCGCTACTTCTTCGGCGAGCCCGTCGCCAATACAAAGGTCACTTACACCGTCCACACCAGCACCCACTACTGGTGGGATTACGAAGACGAGGGTGATGACGCCGACGCCGAATCCGATGATGGCGGCGGTGAAGGTGAAGGCGCGGCAGTTGACGACAGCTACTACTACGGAGGCAACGAGGAGCAGGAGCAAACCGGAACCCTCGACGCCGATGGCCGGCTCACCATCAATCTTCCCGTGCGCGTCGATGAAAAAGGCAACGACCTCGACTACCGCATTGACGCTCACGTCACCGACGCAGCCAATCGCGAAGTCTCCGGCCACGCCACACTCCTCGCCACCTTCGGCAGCTTCCGCATCACCGTCGAGCCCACCAGCTACGTCGCTGAATCCGGCAAGCCCGTGCAACTCCGCGTCACTGCGCAGGATTACGACGGCAAGCCCATCCAAACCCCCATCCACATCGACGCAACCTTGAATCACTGGAACTACAATTCGCACCAGGAGGACAAGAAGCCCGTCACCAGCCAGGACGCGCAGACCGATGCCACTGGCAAAGCTTTAGTCACCCTGAATCTCGGCTCTGCCACAAGTGGCGATTTCCAAATCACCGCCTCTGCCGTCACACCTGAAAAGCGCACAGTAAAAGACCACACCTACGTATGGCTCTGGGGTGGCGCAGGTGACTGGTACAGGCCCAACGCCAAAGCTCAAATCATCTCCGACAAAAAAGTTTACGCAGTCGGCGACACCGCCCATCTCCTGCTCGTCTCCGGCCTCAAAGAAGGCTGGGCCGTCGTCACCGTTGAAGGCAACACCCTCCACACGCGCCAACTCCTCCACCTCACCAGCGAGAGCCAGGCTTTCGACGTTCCCATCAACAGCAAATCCGAACCCAACGTCATCGTCACCGCCACCATCGTCCACGACGACCAGCTGATGACTGCGCAAAAATCCCTCAAGGTCCCGCCAACCTCCGAGACCCTCAACATCACCGCAACCCCCAGCAAAGCAACCTACCTCCCCGGAGAAAAAGGCTCCTTCGATGTCCTCATAAAAGACGCCACCGGCAAACCCGTGCAAGCGGACCTGAGCTTCGGCGAAGTCGATGAAGCACTCTACTCTGTCCGTCCCGATTCAAGCGGCGACATCGTCAAATTCTTCTACTCGCAAAAATATCTCTACCTCAACCCGCAAACCTCATTCACCTTCTTCTTCACCGGTGAAGCCGGCCTCAAATCTCCACTCCTCGCCAAACTCGGCGATGGCCTCTTCCATCCGCGTCTCGCTGAAGTCAAACCCGGCAGCGACCTCGTCGTTCCCAAGGTTCGCAAGGCCTTCCCCGACACTGCCTACTGGAACCCCAGCATCCGCACCGGCGCTGACGGTCACGCCAAGGTCCAGTTCAATTACCCTGACTCGCTCACCACCTGGCGCACCACCATCCGCGCCATGACCGACGATGGCAAGGCCGGCGGCGCAGTCACACGCATCGTCGTCAGAAAAAATCTCATCGTCCGCCTCGCCGCACCGCGCTTCTTCCGTCAGGGCGACGAAACCGTCTTGAGAGTCATCGCCCACAACTACCTCGCCGACACCAAGGAAGTCACCTTCGCGCTTGATGCGACCGGCCTTGAAATCATCTCCGGCCAAACTCAAAAAATCACCATCCCCGCGCGCGGCGAAGCCTTCGTCGATTGGCGCGTCCGCTCTCGTGTCACCGGCAACGCAGTCATCACCGCCAAGGCGCTCTCCAACGAAGAGTCCGACGCGCTCGAGCAAACCATCCCCATCAAACCCTTCGGCATCAAGCAATCAAATTCTTCTTCTGGCCGAATCGCATCCGACTCCTCGGACGCAAACATTCCTTACTCTTTCCCAACTGGCGCTGACCCCAACACACGCGGAGTCACCGTCTCGCTCGCACCTTCCATCGCCGGAACCGTCTTCGACGCGCTCGATTACCTCACCGAATTTCCATGGGGCTGCACCGCGCAAACCATGTCCGGCGTCATGCCTG
>DAHXOQ010000352.1 GCA_027364815.1 Acidobacteriaceae bacterium
GGGTGAGGGTTTGGTAGGAGGTGATCAGCTTGTCTGCTTTGGCCTTGTTCTCTTGCTCGGCGGCCTTCTTCTCTTCTTCAGTTTGATCGGGGCTCATGGAGGCCACCTCGGCAGAGTCTGGCCTGGGTGGTTCGATGTCTTTATAAGGTGATGTGGCAGCGACTTGAGTGACGGCGGGAGATTTCGCGTGTAGGGCTTCAAGGTCGCGTTGAGCGGCGAGCGTTGCCTGGCGGTTGCGCTCAACGTCACCCTTGCGGCGCTCTTTGTAACGCTCAATCTGTACGTTGTAGATGGTGCGCTCGATGGAGTTTTCGGGGAGCTTCATTTTTTCAGCGGTGACATCGCGGATCATGCGGTCGTTGGGGAAGCGCTCCATGAGTTGGACGGTAGTGAGCGTTTGAATCGACGGGTAGGTAGCTAGCTGTTGGTTGAGTTCGGTTTCGTCGAGACTTTGGGGATGCAACTGCTCTTCAAACCAGCGCTCGATGCCGATTTTTTTAACGGCTTCAAGATCGCCGGGGCGTGGACCAAAGGTGAAGCGGTTGAGAGCATGGAGTATGCGCTCGTCGCCTTGAATTTGCTTAACTGAAGCAGCCTTGGGCTTTTTGGGGGTTGAGGCGCCGTAACTGAATTGCGGCTGGCCGATCATGAGAAGGCAGAGCGCGCCGGCAAGAAAGCGGTCGGCAAGGAGTGCTCGCAGTTGTTTGAATCTCGACTGAATCATCGAAGGGAAGAACCTCCACGAGTCTTTGAACGGTTGCCTGTTGCGTCACATAATAGAAGGAAGACGCAGATTGAACCCCTACGCACACTCTGACCCTTTGCCGGGGTAGAAGTTGCGTAGAAGGGGATTGGCGGGTGGAAATTATAAAAAAAGTGGTTTGCTGGATAAAACCCAATATGAGGGCACCATCTGCCGCAACAACGCTATAGGTTGGGGCAGCATACTGAGATAACGCCATATCTTGACACACTTTACAGGAAAACCTTCATCTAAAGCAGGAAGTGAACCTAGGTGGGCGTACGATACCGTTCAATCGCCTGAAAAACCCTTTAAGCCGCCCCGTATTTAGGGTTAAATACAAGAACTACAGGAAGCAACAACCAGGAAGAGCTGGGAAGAAGAGTGGCTGGGACTGAGATGAGGGTCGCGGGCCAACTATCAGCAGAGGAGAGAATTCAATGCGCAGCGCAGCACGATCCAATTTGCTTGTCCCTGAAGTACGCGAGGTGATGGATATTCGCCAGGCCTCGGATTATCTTGGCATTTCGCCCGACACACTTTATAAATATGCGTCGGAAGGTTTTGTTCCGGCCTTCAAGCTCGGCAACCGGTGGCGCTTTAAACGTTCTCGTCTCGACGAGTGGATGGACCGCCAGAGCGACCAGATTGCGGCTGATTTGACGCCGGATCCGGATCAGAAGAAGCCTGTGAGAGCGGCGTTTTAAAAACAGTTGTCAGTTTTGTTCTCGCTAATTAAGCTCCCAGAATATTGGGGGCTTTTTCGTTGAGATTTTCAACTGCCTGATGTTGAATTTTTTGAAACTGAGAACTGACAACCGGCAACTGAGAACTCGCATTTGAGAACTGGCTTTTATCATTTAGGCTGACAGAATGAATCACTCCCGCCGCATTGGAAATGTTCGTAGAACTTTGGCTGCGCTGAAGCACTCTGCGCTGCTGGTTACACATCTGCCTGATCTGCGCTATCTTTGTGGGTTTACCGGGTCGAGCGCGGCGCTGGCCGTGACACGCCGGGGTGTGCGGCTTTTTACGGATGGCCGTTATAGTACGCAGGCGGCGGAAGAGGTGAAGTCCGCTAAGGTGGAAATTGTGAGTGGGAATCCGGCTGTCGCGGCGGTGCAGTGGATGGCGGCACAGGCTGGGGTGGATTCGATTGCCTTTGATCCGGCACAGACTACTGTTGCAGCACTCAATGGATGGAAGGCGGCGTTGCCGGCGCGATTGCGCAAGTCGCTGCTTAGGCCGCTGGATGAGACATTGGTTGAGCCGCTGAGGCAACTGAAAGATGTAGACGAGTTGGGAATCATGCGCGAAGCGGCGCTCGTTGGGTGCCAGCTATTTGATGAGATTTTGACGGTAATCAGCCCCGGAATGACGGAGATCGAGGTTGCGGCGGAGCTTGAGTTCCGCGCGCGGCGTAAGGGCGCTGAGGGAATGAGTTTTGAGACGATTGTGGCCTCGGGGGCGCGATCGGCGCTGCCGCATGGACGGGCTTCAATGGCGAAGTTGCCGCGCAAGGGATTTTTGACGATGGATTTTGGGGTGATGTGGAAGGGGTACTGCTCGGATATGACCAGAACGGTTCACCTGGGAGCTCCAAGTCTGCGCGAGCGGGCAGTTTATCAGGCGGTTCTGGAAGCTGAGGAGGCTGGCATTGCCGCTGTGGAAGCCAGGGTGGAGTGCGGAGTGGTGGACGAGGCTGCGCGCAGTGTGCTGCGGGCCAATGGGCTGGCGGATTACTTTACCCATTCGACGGGACACGGGGTGGGCTTGGAAATTCACGAGGGACCGCGGG
>DAHXOQ010000353.1 GCA_027364815.1 Acidobacteriaceae bacterium
GTGCGCCGATCCAGTCCACAAAACCCGTCGACGCGGAGTACAGAACGCCAACGGTCGCATAGCCCTGAACTCCCAGACTATACGGGGATTGTCCACCAGCTATTACCGAAATTGGCCGTGCCAAAGAGTCGCCTGAGACGCGCGTCCCAACCAACAGCACACCGCTATATTCATTCCCGCCAATCGCGGTCAAGATATAGCCCTCGCCAGCCATCGTCGTCGCCGTGTCGGCTGCATTGTCCATCGTTGCGGTCTGCACAAAAGAGTCATACACGGCGGTCCCATTCCCTTGCCAGCCGTAAGACATGTATGAAACCTGACCATTGTTATACGAGATAGCCGTGACGACTCTGCCCGATTCGCCTTCCGAGGCAATAGCCCCCGCAAGCGAACTGGCTGCAACCGTATGAAACGCTCCGTCAAATGCCTGACCGGTGCTCTGCCGCACCCAGGAGAAAGCCGTCGCGCTACTTACCGGCTCAAGATCCATTCCCGTAATCACAATGGATGGACCGGATAGATTTGAAAGTGTACTTTGAAGATCGCTATACGCATAACTCCCATACGAAACAGTGAGAGTCGTTGTAGATGTTGCTGGAAGGAAAGTATCGATGATCCAGCCGCAATACGTGATTACGGGAGTAACATTCGGGTCACAACTAGGCCCTATCGAAAGAGGAATTCCGAAAGCGTTGCCAACGGAATATCCGCCACCTCCCAACAAATTAATGCTCGTGTGCCCCGTGTATCCGTTTACCGTCGTCGAAGCGTCCACCTGCTGAAAACGAAGATCACCAGCTGCTGGAGACCTAGCACCAAGCGTCAATACCGCCGCAGTACTCTTGACACTTCCCTCAGCATTGGTCACAACGACATCAAATATCGCACCGGACTCCGACGCTGTGGTGCTTTGGACGGAATAGTTTGAGGACGTCGCACCTGGAATATCGACGCCACCACTCTGCCATTGATACGAAAGCGTGGGAGTTCCAGACGCCACAACGCTGAAGGTCGCGCCGTCGCCCAACGGAACGGTCTGACCTGTCGGCTGTGTCTCAATTACCGGGGCCGACCCTTGTGGCCCTACCGCTACGGTTCCGGAGCCACAACCTAAAACAAAAACAGATGAAATCATCAATAGAAACCTACGCATCTCGATCATCCCTCACCGCAGGTTAGCAGATGTGACACTGTGGTTGCGTTCCGAGACCTCTCTCGATGGGATGGGGCGGCCAACTTATCAAGAGGTTGACCGCCCTGCCGTTCCCTGACGGTTAGATTGTTCCCGTACCGCTCAATGGAATCTGAGTGGTAATTAGAACGTTGGTGCTCTCAGGTGCAATCTCGACACCCGAAACAATCATCGTCCCGTTCACGATAGTGGAACCTGTCGGTTGCAGGTCCGCAATGGCAGGCGAAAAGTGGATCGACACGTTACAAGATTGTCCCGCTTGCAGTAGTACTCCGCTACACCCATCGGACACAACAGAGAAGCTACCTGTCGAGAACGTGACGGCTGTAGAAAAGGGCGCGAAGGAGGTTGTCGACATCATTATCGGAACTGATGAATTATTAGTGAACGTCATCGCCTGCGGCGCCGATGTATTTCCGTAGGTGATTGTTCCACTAAAGTTCACCGCACCAGGATTTGATGTAATAGTTGCGACCGGGATAGTGGGACTATCTGGAGAGTAGAAGATAAAGCTCCCGTAATAGTTGTCGTGCCAGACATCAAAGACAATCGGACCGGCATAGTTGTCCGTTGCTGCTGGGCTCATTATCTGGTAAGAAGCCGCGGATTGGTTGGCAGTCGCCTTTGAAGTTACATCCGTCTGCGTCCAAGTGTTGCCGACTGTAGATTTTATATCTTGCCCAAAACCGGCGATAAACGTGCCAGAGAGTTGCGTATCAATAGTGAACGAGACGCCGTATTGTCTCTGAATCGTTTGCGAGACAGTATTTGTTGTCTGTGTACTCACACCACCTGTGTAGGTTTGTGAACCTTCTCCTGGAGCGGGTATGGGATAATCAAGGTACCCAACAGCTTGTGTAACGAGGCCGCTCGTGTCATTAGCTGGATTGTAGTTCGGATTGGCTATGAATGGGTCTTTGCTTAAAATTGTCTGATAATCAGTGAGAGTTAAACCTCCCTTACCAGAGGTATCCCATGCCCGATCTGTAAAAGTCTGCCATTGGGTGCAGTACGGTGACAGGTAGGGATCTTTCAGGCATAGGACAGGAATTCCAACAATATCAGGATTCCCAACGTTGTTGGGATCGCAATCCGTAACATGAGTGGTATCGCATCCTTGATAGCTGAGTCCGGACCAATTAACAGTTGGATATTCCAACTGCGGGAAGCTAAGGTCGATTTGAGGGTTCAACCAGATATATATGATGTCGTAGTCGTGATCAACTCCAATACCCGAGGAAGTTGGCCCAGCTACAATTATCGAGTTTTGCGCGGTGTTGGCGACTACTGACATCGTGCTAGATGTGGAGTCATATCCATAACTCGTAGTGGCACTGAACGAATTCTT
>DAHXOQ010000354.1 GCA_027364815.1 Acidobacteriaceae bacterium
GCCGAGGGAATCGTGGATGAGGAGGATTTTTTCCTGGCTTGTGGGGTGAGGGGGGAGCCATGAACGGGAGAAGAGATTGCCGTGGGGGGTGGTGATGAAGGTATCGGTGGTGGTGAGGGTCATGTTGGGCTCATGATTGATTTTATATTGAGGGGATTGTTGGGATGTTGAAGCGGGCGCGTTGGGAGTTGCGCCCGTGAAGTTTTTGGGGTGGAATTTTTCGGCACCCTTCGACTTCGCTCAGGGCAGGGCAGGCTAGAAGTCGTGCCCTGACACTTCTACCCAAGCTAAGAATCATTGGAGAACGAGGACTGATGGATTGAGAGTATGGAATCCCATGTCTCTATGAGACATGGGGCACCCGATTATTTTGTTGGGTAGAGGAAAAACAACGGTGAGTTATTGTTCGTCGGCGTAGATTTTGATTTCGGCGGTGCCGCCTTCGGCCTGGCGGGCGCGGAACATTCCCGGGGTGTTGAAGCTGAAGGCGGATTGGCCGTCGGGGGTGAGGGCGATGACGCCGCCGTCTCCGTGGATGGCTTCGAGCTCCTTGTGGATGACTTCGTCGGCGGCTTGCTGGATGGTGAGGCCTTTGAAGAGGACGAGGTTGCAGACTTCGCGGGCGACACCGAGGCGGATGAAGTACTCGCCGGAGCCGGTGGCGGAGACTGCACAGGAGGAGTTGGATGCGTAAGTGCCAGCGCCGATGATGGGCGAGTCGCCGACACGACCGGGCATTTTTCCTTGCAGTCCTCCGGTGGATGTTCCGGCGGCGAGGTTGCCGGAGCGAGCGAGCGCGACGACGCCGACGGTGCCGTAACTGTGCGAGTTGGCGGATTCATCGTAGATGAGGTCAGGGGCTAGTCGCGCGACGTGGTCGGTGGGAGTTGGAGGCGCGGGTGGAACTCCGGCGGGGCGCGGGGGAATCGGTTTGCCTTCCTTTTTGAGTTGCTTGACGAGGGATTGCCAACGGGACTCGGTGAAGAAGAAGCTGGGCTCTTGTTGCTCGAGGCCGACTTTAATGCTGAAGGCGTCAGCACCGGGTCCGGCCATCATGACGTAGGGAGATTTTTCCATGACGGCGCGGGCGAGGCTGATGGGGTGACGCGTGTGCGTGACCGAGGCGACGGCTCCGGCTTTGAGGGTTGCGCCGTCCATGATGGACGAGTCCATTTCATTTTTGCCTTCGGCGGTGAAGACAGCGCCGCGACCGGCGTTGAAGTGGGGATCGTCTTCAAGGACGTGGATGACGGCTTCGACGGCGTCGAGAGAGGTGCCACCGGAATCGAGAACTGTGACTCCGGCGGCGAGTGCCTGGGCGAGACCGTCGCGATAGGCGACGTCGCCGTCAGGGCCGAGGGCGGAGCGTTCGATGACTCCTGCGCCTCCGTGGATGGCGATGGACCAGTGATGAGCGGGTTGTTGGGCGGAGGCGAGAAACGCGAATGAAGCTATCAAGAGAAAACAAAATTTACGCATGCAAAAAATCCTCCACAGTCTGGTCTGAGGTTAAAGTAGCGGGTGTTGTTGATGTGAGTCAATTTTTTGGGGTGGCCACACGGCTCAAAGACAACAACAAAAGCAACTGCAGATCCTTCGACTGCCACTTCGACTCGTTTCACTCGCTCAGGGTTCGCTCAGGATGACAAGCTGTAAAAAAATAGAGATATAGATAAGGTGCCCACTTCTCAAAATCGAGAAGTGGGCACCCGCAGGGTTTAGGTGTTGAGGAGTTCATTCACACGGG
Organism: Acidobacteriaceae bacterium; assembly: GCA_027364815.1. GTDB lineage: Bacteria > Acidobacteriota > Terriglobia > Terriglobales > Acidobacteriaceae > CAIMNN01. Next base: position 1,748 of record DAHXOQ010000354.1, read on the forward strand.
TTGGATTGAAGGGGAGGCGGCGCGGTGGTTTGCCGATGGCGTCGTGGAGTGCGGCGGCGATGGCGGAGGGGGCGAGTGCGTTTGCGGCTTCAGAGCCAGCGCCGTAGGTTCCAACTTTGGGGTTGTTGATGAGGACGACGTTGATCTCTGGAATGTCGGCCATGGTGAGGATGGGGTAGGAGATCCAGTCGTCCTGCGTGACGCGGCTTTCGTCGAAGGTGAGTTCTTCAAGGAGGGCGTGGCTGATGCCCATGACTGTGCCTCCTTCGATCTGGCGCTTGAGCTGCGTGGGGTTAATGACGACGCCGGGATCGACAGCGACGGTGCACTTTTCAACGGTGATTTTTACGGTGGACGGAGTGACTGCGATGTGACAGACGCAGGCCCAGTAGCTGGCGCTGCGAAAGAGGACGGAGACGCCGCGTCCGTGGAGAGTTTGATTGCTTGATTTGTTTGCGGGGTTTGGTGAGGGGCGCGTCTCCCAGCCTGATGCGGAGCGAACTTGCTTGAGAACGTTGATGAGGCGCTCTTCAGTGGCGTGGTCGATGCGGAACTGGATGGCGTCGGCGGAGGCTGCGACTGCGGCTTCATTGATGGCGCACTCGCGAGGGAAGTTTTGCTGGTACTGGCCAGGGGTGCGCATGCTGTGATCGCGGAGTCCGACGGCGATGGGGGATGCGGCTTGTCCGATTTGCGTGGTGCCGTGACAGAGCTCGTTGAGATTTGAAACTTGCGCGTAGACCCAGGGGTCTTGAGGGTAGTTGACGGTCGAGGTGGCGTCTTTAG
>DAHXOQ010000355.1 GCA_027364815.1 Acidobacteriaceae bacterium
GGTCTTCTGATCTTCCGTGTGCAGCAGCTTGATCGCGACCACTACTTCATCCCCTGGCTTCGCCGAATCCAGCAGAATGGTCGGCTCCAGATCGTCGCCCATCGCCACTCTGCGCCCGTTGAAATACAAAATCTCCGGAATCTGGCCATTCACCCACGCATGGAACTGGAACCAGATCCTCGCCCCCGTCAGGTCGTAGCCATTGAGCGTCTTCGGCACCACCACGCGCTGCCGGAACCACAACGCGTCATGCGAGAGCTTCCCCACCGGCTTCTCCATCGTCGCCGGCGGCACCACGGTCCAATCGCTCTCGTCGAGTTTGAGCGCCTCGCCATGCGCCAGGTCTCCGGCATGCATCTTCCACTGCCCATCGGGAAGTTCCTTGAGCGTCTTCAACTTTGCAATCACCGCTTCAGCCGCGGGCTCCAGCTTGTTCCCCGCCGTGCTCATGTTGCGCACCGCTTCATTGTTCTGCGCTCTCAAGCCCGGCGTCATACCGCCCGCCAGCAAAAACAAAATTGCAAAAATACTCATTGAAATTAAACAATGACTCATCAAAATACTCGGGCTCTGCTCAAGCGTGCGCATCTTCATAATTAAAAAATTCTCCCGCCGAAATCTTACGTGATTCCACTCTCCTTTGTCGGCTGACTTACAATCCACAACCCAAATCCCCATCAAAAAAACTCCAAATCAACACCCCGCCACATCTCCCCACACCGCACTCGCTGGCTCAAATGGAACTAGACGCTAGACGCTACTTGCTAGACGCTGTCTTCAAAATTCCCAAAAATGCGACACCGTCTCACATTTTGGTATAATTCAAGCAGTCGTCCCGCCATCCGGCCCAACACTCTTCCGGACTCATACGCGGCATTTCCAACCGACTTAAACTAACAATAGAAATCTGCGCGTCAACCTTGTTGGCCAACCTTGTTCAGCTACCTTTTTCGTCACGCAGCCTTCTCGCAACATCCGGCATTCTGCCGACACATTTCAGCCTCAGCAAGTTCAGGGAGATACCATGAAAAAAGCCGCTCGCTATCCAGGAATCCGCATCACTGCCAATGGAAACCAACTTGTCTCGTACTACACCGAGACGCGCGTCGCCGACGCCGGGGTCTTTTACCCCATCACTCCCTCCACCGAGGGTGGCGAGCTCTTTCAACAGGCTTACGCTGAAGGCAATCTGAACGTCTACGGCAAAAACACGATCGCCATTGAGACTGAAGGCGAGCACGCGGCTCAGGGCGGAGCAATCGCCCACTCCGTCACCGGAAAGCGTGTAGTCAACTTCACCTCTGGACAGGGAATCGTCTACGGCGTTGAGCAGTATTACCACGCGCCCGGCAAAGGTTCCACCATGGTTCTCGAAGTCGGCGCGCGCGCGCTGACCAAGCACGCTCTCAATGTCCATTGCGGCCACGACGACATCTACGGCGCACTCGACACCGGATGGATCATGATCTTCGGCAAGGACGCACAACAGGCCGCCGACCAGGCACTCATTCTGCGCCGCGTCACCGAGCTCAGCCTCACCCCCGGCATGAACATCATGGACGGATTCCTCACCACGCACCTCGAGCGCACCTTCTACAAGCACGAGTCTGAGCTCATCCGTGAGTTCCTCGGCTCCCCTGAAGACATCATCGACTGCCCCACCGAAGCCCAGCGCGCGCTCTTTGGCCCCACCCGCCGCCGCGTTCCCAAGATGTACGACCTCACCAACCCAGTGCTCCTCGGACCCGTCCAGAATCAAGAGCACTACATGAACGGCGTTGTCGCTCGCAGAAACAATTTCACCGAGCCCATTCTCGCCATGCTTGAAGAGTCCTACGAGAAGTTCGGCGAACTCACCGGCCGCAAATACGGCCTCATCTCCGAGTACAAATGCGACGATACCGACACCGTCTTCGTCTCTCTCGGTTCAGCGGCTGAAAACATTGAAGCCGCTGTCGACTACCTCCGCGAAACCCGCGGCGTCAAAGTCGGCTCCATCCACGTCAACGTCATTCGCCCCTTCCCTGAGGCCGCTATCATCAAGGCTCTCAAGGGCAAAAAGAATGTCATCATCCTCGAGCGCACTGACGAGTCCATGGCTGGTGACAACCCGCTCGGCCGCGATATTCGCACCGCGCTCACCAAGGCCATCCAGTTTGAAGGCCACCCCGCAGTCGACGGCCTTCCCTCACTCACCCTTGCCGAGATCCCCAAGATCTTCATCGGCGGCAGCTACGGCCTCGGCTCGCGCGACTTCCGCCCCGAGCACATCATCGGCGCATACGAGTTCGCAACCAAGGATCTCGCGCGTCAGGATGGCAAGCGCGCCAGCGACGGAGTAACCTTCTTCGCGCTCGGCATCAACCACCCTTACGCAGTCATCGCCGACGAAACACCTTCGCTGCTTCCCGAGGGCGCAGTCGCAGTCCGTTTCCACTCCATCGGCGGCTGGGGCGCCATCACCACCGGCAAAAACCTCGGCGCAA
>DAHXOQ010000356.1 GCA_027364815.1 Acidobacteriaceae bacterium
CCACTTCCTTTCCACTCTCGTTGCCGATGAAAAATCCGAGTGCCTTTTGCCCACCACAGTCAATGAACTCGTCACCAGCGGCCGCATCCACATGCGCGTCGTCCCCTCCAGTAGCGAGTGGTTCGGTGTCACCTATCGCGAAGATCGCCCGCGCGTGCAGGCCAGCCTCCAGAAATTAATCGATAGCGGCGCCTATCCGGAAAATCTGTGGGCCTCAAAAAAATGAGCAGTCAGCAAGAGATCGCATCAGCAGCACAAGAATTTTCTCTCGGTCAATTTATCCGCGCCACACCTCACGGCAACGGCCACATCAATGACTCGTACCTCGCAGAATTTTCCCGCGACGGCGTTCCCGTTCGCGCGCTCCTCCAGCGCATCAACACAACCATCTTCACAAATCCCGTCGCGCTGATGGAGAATATTGAGCGCGTCTCGAATCATCTCGCTGACAAGTACGACTCCGCAGATCACACTTCCCGCACCATCCTCCATCTCCATCGCACCAGCAAAGGGGAAAGTTTTTTCCTCGATCCCGGCGGCAATTACTGGCGCGCATTTCAATTCATTGACCGCGCTCACTCCATCGATCGCATTCAAAATAACAACCAGGCCTTTGAAGCCGGTCGCGCCTTCGGTCACTTTCAACGCCAGCTCGCAGACCTTCCCGCCCCGCGCCTCCAGGACACTATCCCAGGCTTTCACTACGCACCCACGCGCCTCGGCAACCTGAAAAAAATACTTGCGGAAGATCCCATCGGCCGCGTCAAATCCGCGCAACCCGAAATCGACTTCGTCTTCAAGCGTCTCTCGCTCATCCGCTCCCTCATCGACGCCAACCTCCCCGAGCGCACCACCCACAACGATTGCAAGCTCAATAACGTTCTCTTCGACGATGAGACTGACAAAGCGCTTTGCGTCATCGACCTCGACACCGTCATGCCCGGCCTCCTACCCTTCGACTTCGGCGACATGGTTCGCACCATCCCCTGCTCCAGCGACGAGGACGAGCAGAATCTCTCCAAGGTCAAGCTCAACTTCAAAACTTTCTCCGCACTCTCTCGCGGCTATTTGAGCTCTGTCGAAGGCTTCATCACAGAAGACGAAAAAAATCTCCTCGTCACAGGAGGCATGTTGATTACATTTTTAATCGGCATCCGCTTCCTCACCGACCACCTCTCCGGCGACAAATATTTTAGAATTCACCGCGAAGGTCACAACCTAGACCGCTGTCGCGTGCAGTTCAGGCTCCTCGAATCCATCGAAGAGCAAAAATCAAAGCTCGAAGATTTGATCGCCTCAATCTAGTTGTTAGTAGTCAACTTTCTAATCTCCGAAGTAAATAATTTGTCAAACAATATCTGTCATCCTGGGCGGGCACTGCGCTCTAGTGCTTTGTAACAAGGCACGGCTTCAGCCGGGGCATAATAATGTCTAATAAAATCGTGGGCATTAGCCCCTGGGAGTAAATCAAACCTCCATCAATCTCCCGCCAATAAAAACCCTCGGCCTAAACGGCGCAGCAATAAAATATGCCATCTCCCGATAATCATCAAACTCATGGATCAACAAATCCGCGCGCTTCCCCGCTTCAATCGATCCCGTCTCCGCGCCCCAACCCAGACTCCACGCCGCGTTGATCGTTGTCGCAGTAAATGCCTCCGCAGGAGTCAACTTCATTTCCACACCCGCAAGTGACAACATAAAAGGCATCGGCGCAATCGGCGACGACCCCGGATTGAAATCCGTCGCAATCACCACCGCCAGTCCCTCTTCCACCATCTTCCGCGCCGGCGGGTAATTCCTGCGCCCCAAGGCAAAGACCGAACCCGGCAATAACACCGGTTGGGTTCCAGATTTCTTGAGCGCCACCAACTCCGCATGCTCAATCGTTTCCAGATGATCCGCAGTCCTCGCACCCAACTCCGCTGCCAACGCTGCGCCTGTTCCTGTGCGAAATTGTTCGGCATGAATCCGCAACTTCAATCCGTGTTCTTTCGCCGCCCTCATCACCACGCGCGCCTCATCCACCGTAAAAGCATGGTCGTCGCAGAACGCATCGCAACTGATCGCCAACTTCTCCCGCGCAACCTCCGGAATCAACTCCTCCGCAACCCACCGCACATACTCCCCGCGCCTCTCCGCAAACTCAGGCGGCACAGTATGCGCAGCCAGTAACGTCGAATGAATCTTGAGAGGCCCTTCATCGTTCAATCGCCGCAACACCCGCAGCATCTTGAGTTCTGTCTCGCGCTCCAGCCCATACCCCGACTTCGCTTCAATCGCCGTTGTCCCCCCGCGCACCATCCACTTGAGCTTCTCCCGCGCCGCCTTCAGCAAATCATCTTCGCTTGCCGCCCGCGTCATCGCCACCGTGCGCAGAATTCCACCACCCGCCGAGGCAATCTCCTGGTAGCTCACTCCCGTATTTCTTTTCTCAAACTCATCCGCGCGATTTCCCGCAAAGACCAAATGCGTA
>DAHXOQ010000357.1 GCA_027364815.1 Acidobacteriaceae bacterium
GGTTGGCGGGCTGGATTGGTGGCATCGAGCGCGGCAGCGGGATTGATGACGCCGGCGCAGGCGATTCTGGTGGGATTGGTTGCCGGAGTAGCAACGCCGCTGATCGTTGAGCTGCTGGAGCTGGCGCTATCGATTGATGATCCATCGGGCGCGATTCCTGTGCATGTGATTGGCGGATTGATTGGGCTGGTTGCAGCGGGAGTTTTCAGCACGCGTACAGGTCAGTTGGTGGCGCAGATGGTAGGGATTGCAACGATTTCTGGATTGGCACTGCCGGTTGTTTATTTATTCTTCCTGGCGGTGAACCGGATACTGCCTTTCCGGGTGGATGCGGATGGCGAGCGGCTTGGCATGGATATGCATGAACTCGGCGGCGGCGCTTACCCGGAGTTTGTGCTGCACAGGGATGATTCGTACCGGTAGGCACTCGCTCTGTGCGGCAGCCGCGCCGTTGTCGCAAAGACTGGCAGTGTGAGGGTTCTGGAATTCCGCTCCTCACTATGCAAGTGACGGACGGGCCACGCACTCCGAGGGTGAATGATGGTTCATTTGATTCGCTCGAAGGAGTTCAGTTGCTTTGTTTGGGCGTGCCGCCATTCAAAAGGCTTCGCTGGTAAGTCAGCCAAATTTGAGCAGATGTCGCATCTGAGCTTTTCTTGAGCAGTTCCTGCACTTCCTGCTGGCTGGCGTGATTGGCCTCGGCGGCGTGCAACGCTTTATCGGCTGCTTCAGCGCGTTCAGTGGCGTGCTGGAGTTCTTCACTCGCCGTGTCATAAGCCTTTTTGTATGGGAGAGATTTTTCAGCAACCTTGGGCGTGGGAATATTTGCAGTACTCGACGAGATGACCACATTGCCCGTAAAAGTATCGAAGTTGCGCGGGTCGTGCTGCACATTATTTGCCTGCTGCCAGGCTGGGCCTTTCAAGCTGGGCTTGATGTGTGCGGAGTCCAACTCATTGCCAATGCGTGTTGCGTCGGTAAAGTACTGTTCACGGCGCGTATCGTAATCATTTTTCTTCTCTGTCAAATCGCTGCTCTTGGCTTGCCATTCAGCATTCTTTGCAGATGCGGCACTGCGTGCATTTTGGGCAGCATTAATGTCTGCTTGCAGGGAATTGGCGATGGACTGAATCTGCGATTTGATCACCGCCACTTGATTATCAAATGAGTTGAGCTTGGACTGGCAGGGTCCCATATTGTTCTGCGGGCATGTGAAGATGCATTGCTGACCCTTGATTGAACCGCCGAGTTGTGTGCAAATTGTATCCTGCTGCTGCAGCAGTGCATTGACGCGATTGTTTGCGTCCTGCTTTTTGCCGTCGAGTTGGTTTTCAAGGCCACTGGCGTAAGCATCGGCATTCCTGTATTCAGATTCCGCATCAGGAACCTGCATTTCCAGCGTGTCTATCTCCGCCTTCAATGCGTCCAGTTTGTCGGCGCGATTCTGCAACTCGGTGATCTCGGCATTGATCTTGTCGATCATATTGGCTTGTAGCGTGTTGTTGTTTACGAAAGCATGGTACTCATTCGACAGCGTATTGGCCTGCGTCTTCACATCGCTGTCGGCGCGCATTCCGGGTGTCGACAACAGGACGATCAGCAAGGCTGAAATCTTCAAAGCTCCGGAGGTCATGATTCTGCGAAACAATCTGCTGTTCATTGTGCTCCCCCCATCTCGTTTTTGTACTCGATCTCCGCTTCAGCTTCGGCCTCGGCACGTTGATTCTCATCAAGCGCGTCGCTGAATAATTGTTTTTTCTGGGCTGCAAGCTCGTTGCCACGCTTGTCAGCAACCAGCATCCACTTGTAAGCCTCGGTAGGGTTCTGCTCGGCGCCATTTCCGGAGGCGTATGCCAAACTCAGCAAGACTGCGGCATTAGGATCCTTGCTGACAGCCTTGCTGTACCAATCAATCGCCGTGGCGGGGTTTGCTTCAACGCCGTTGCCGTTGGCGTACCAGAGGCCGAGAGTGGTTTCAGCCTGAGGCAGATCAGCATTGGCTGCTTGCGTCATGTAAAAAAGCGCTTTGGCCGGATCCTGCTGACCGCCAAGCCCACTGTTATACAAGCAAGCCAATTGAAATTTGGCTTCCGGTTGGTCAATCTTCTCCAGCATTTTGGCGGCGCCTTCAAAATCGCCATCAGCGAGGGCTTGCTGGGCCGTTTGCATTTGCACGAGTGGATCGCGCGGTGGGGATGAATGAATGACGAGCAGGGTCAGCCCGCAGATGAGCGCGAAGAAACCAGCGGTGGTGAGGAATCCGGTTCCTGAGGAGGATGTTGCGCCGGCGGCCTTCAATTGTGCGCGGTTGAGCCCATGCTGGCAGTAGCCGATGAAGCCCAGAATCAGCGCCTCAAATGCTGCGATGCCGAGGAAGATCATCCACGGCGATGGAAGGGCGATGGCGAAGATCCAGCAGCTTCCGACCAGGAACAT
>DAHXOQ010000358.1 GCA_027364815.1 Acidobacteriaceae bacterium
CTGGCACACCGGGCAAATGTGATGCCGCTTGTGGCAACAAAGAAGGACTCGCCGTCGGCGCAGACTCGAGCGCAGCCAAAAATCCCGCCGCAGGGCGCGCCTTGATCAGCGCCGCTCGCAGTGAATCCCGCACAAAATCATGAACCTGACTCTGCTGACGGAAGCGCACCTCTGTCTTCGCCGGATGCACGTTGACATCGACCTCTTCCGGCGGCATCTCAAGATAAAGCAGCACCACCGGAAAGCTGGTCGGCGGAATCACGTTCCGGTACGCCTCGGTAATCGCATGCAACAGCGAGCGGTCGCGAATCAGCCGCTTGTTCACAAAAATATAAATTGAATTCCGGTTCAGCTTCTGCAACTCACGCTTCGAGAAAAATCCACTCAGCCGCAAGTAGCCGGGATCGCGCACCGGTTCTGTCGCATCCCGTTTCCAGGGCGGCGGCTCCGGCAATCCGCCGCGCGCCAACTGCAACTCCGCCGCAACGGGCAACAACTGCGAGTGGGTCTCCTGACCGAGAATCTGAAAAATCCGCTCCGCCGGCTTCGCAACCGGTGGTGCAGAGATCAGCGTGTTCGTTGCCGAGAGCAGCTCAAAGTGTTTCTCCGGATGCACCAGCGCGTAGTGCGTCACCAGCGCAGTCACATGCGCCAGCTCAGTCGATTCCGCTCGCAAAAATTTTCTCCGCGCAGGAGTATTGAAGAAAAGATCGGAAACCGCAATCATCGTCCCATGCGGCGCGGCAATCTCATCCACATGCAGAATCTTTCCGCCCGCAATCTCGATACGCGTTCCAGTGGCGGGCTCGTTGGAAGAGGCGCCATCCGGAGTGACAGCCGTCTCCAGCATCACCCTCGCCACAGAAGCAATCGATGGCAACGCCTCTCCGCGAAATCCCCGCGTCGCAATCGCCAGCAGATCATCGGCAGTGCGCAGCTTCGAAGTCGCATGTCTTTCAAAGGCCAGCAGCGCATCATCCTTGCTCATTCCGCATCCATCATCGGTCACGCGAATCAGCTTGCGACCACCCGCCTCAACCTCAACGCGTATCCGCATCGCCCCGGCATCAATCGAATTCTCCAGCAGCTCCTTCACCACCGACGCAGGCCGGTCCACCACCTCACCCGCAGCAATCTGGTTCGCCACCTGATCCGAAAGTATGCGTATCCGCCCCATCACGCTAGAGTATCGCAACAGAGTGAAGGGTAAGAGAGTACAAAGTCGATAAATTCACTTACATGCCTTTGATATATAGCCAATACAGTCTCATCATTAGAATTCCAAGAACCACTATTCCAATATCAAGTCCGACGCGTATGGATGTTTTAAATGGAAAATCTGGAAGAATATGAGCGATGAAAAGCACCAGCACAATCAAGATAAGTTGCATGATGCCCAGTTTGCCTATCTGGATATTTTGATTCCTTGTTGGAAGATCTTTTTTCAAACTGAACTCCCTTGTCATGGATTATTGACCAATTCAACAACGTAAGAAGGAATTTTACGCTCATTCTTTATGAACAAAAAACTACCCACCTCCGCCTCAATATGGAATTCTAGAGGCACATGATCAAAAATCTGGAGCGCTACTTCGAGTTTGAGAGGCTGGGCACCAACTGGCGCACGGAAACTCTCGCCGGGCTGACCACCTTCCTCACCATGGCCTACATTGTGCTGGTGAATCCGGCGATCCTCGCGCAGGCCGGTGTTCCCATCGGCGCAGTCACCGTCGCCACCTGCCTCTCTGCGGCCTTCGGCTCCATTCTCATGGGTATCATCGCGCGTTACCCCATTGCCCTCGCTCCCGGCATGGGACTCAACGCCTACTTCACCTACACCGTCTGCATCAAGATGCATATTCCCTGGCAGACGGCTCTCGGCGCAGTTTTTCTTTCCGGCGTCGTCTTTCTCGCACTCACTGCCGTCGGTGTGCGGCAGATGATTCTGCATGCCATTCCGCATGAACTCTACGCCGCAGTCGCCAGCGGCATCGGCCTCTTCATCGCCTTCATCGGCTTTCGCAATGCGGGTCTTGTCGTCGGCGACGCAGCCACGCTCGTCGGCATCGGCAGCCTGCGCGATCCGCACACCGCTCTCGCCATGGCCGGCCTCATTCTGATGGTCGCGCTTGAAGTCCGCCGCGTCAAAGGCGCCATCGTCATCGGCATGCTCGTCATCACTGCCGCCGCCTGGGCCCTTGGACTCATGCACTGGCAGCCGCCGGTCAGTACTCCCGGGTCCTTCACCGATACCATCTTCAAACTCAACATCACGGCCGCGCTCGGAAAAGGTCTCATCGAGATTATTTTCGTCTTCTTCTTCGTCGATCTCTTTGACAACCTCGGCACACTCGTCGCTGTCACCAAACGCGCAGGGCTCATGGAATCGGACAACAAAATTCCGCGCCTGAATCGCATCCTCTTTACC
>DAHXOQ010000359.1 GCA_027364815.1 Acidobacteriaceae bacterium
ATCCCACAATTATGAGTTGCTATTTGCACCATGGAGGCCGAATTAATGCTTCGAGTCCCCATGCTCAGATCGGTAGCCTTTGTCACCAGGAGTGGGAAGCCGTTGATCCAGAGGTTCGCGGCGGCTCCGTTCTTTGACGCAATTACTTCAGGAGATTCTTGAAGGTAAGAACCGCCTGCAAATTTGCCATTAAATGGGCCGCCACTAAAAGAACTTAGTATTCTGAGCCAAGGTTTTAACCCTTGTCGGCTCGTCCAAGATCGTTGCGCTTTGGCGACCGTCCACGGATCGTTAATTGCTAGTGTGTCTGCCTTAAGAATTCCCGCTTCTCCTTGAGTACCCCGCACGTGAACATAACTTCCGATTGCCAGAGGAAGGCTTGCGCACGGTGAACTCTTTTTTCTAATTTTTATATCTTGCGTCCTAGACGCATAGTCGGTGTTATAGCTCGAACATTCTGTTCTATCGTCCATCTGAACGGTGAGGCTTCCGATGTGTAAGATGCCTCCACTTATCTGGGTGAGGAATCCATCAGCGGAAACTAACTGAGGCGATTGTGCCGATAGAAACAAGGGCACGATCATGCTCACCATGCAAACATTTGTCAAGATGCGAACGCGAACTCTGTTCAAGAGAACCTCCAATTGAAACCTAGATGATTCGGTTAGCAGCGCTCTTTTTTTGCCAAGCCTCGGCTATAAAGCACGCATACTCGCTTAACTTCCGCCCAATGAGGCTTTCAATCTTGATCTGGACGTTACTGCTTCATAAGCTCACGGAGCGAGAGGTTCTGATCGGGTATTCCTATTGAGGCGGTCCCCAAACCGCCAAAGGCAGTTGGCCTCGGCAGAAGACTCCCGTGGAATTGCGGCGGATCGAACAAATCCCAAAAGAATGAAAACAGATCGCTTGCAATCACGTAATCAGCGTAACCGATGCATCCTGTTTTCCGCACCAGCGGCACAGATGCAGAGTTAATAATTACGTCACTCAGATATTCCTTCACTTTTTCACCTCGAACGCCTCCGGGTCGGCTTTGCGCAGCTCATCGAGGAACTGCGCATACTCCGCCTCGCCGCGCTTCAGCTTGCTGTAGTCCGCGTTCGAGTAGAGTTGGTTGATGGCGTTGAAACCATAGTCCGCGTACCATGGCATGTGTGTGTTTGGCTCATTGACAGGCCCCTTGATCCGCTTCCCCCGCTCCACAGCCCAGGCAAACGGCGCATAGCGAACATCAAAGCCTGCCAGGTACATCTGCCGGATGCCAATCCGTAATACTTGATTGTTCAGATTCCAGATGAATTCACCCATCCAATCGTCATTCTGTCGCCCGCTTGCCTTGTAGCTAAGGGTCCATACGTTTCCCTTAAAATTCTGCACGCTAAAAAGGCGCCCAATGAGATTTTGATCTTTTGCAGCAAGCGAGAAAGAAAGCAAGGCTGCGAGTTGTGCATCGTTTTTGAGGTGCGCCAAGGCCATGTCGGGGATGAGTACCGAACCGTCTGGGGCGTACACGATCTCCCGGACTGTCGCATGAGCATGAGGGCGTTTATAAGTACAAGTGCCGCCCTCGGTAGCACAACTGGCTTCAGAACCATCGATGGCCTCAAAATCGTAGTTGTGATTAACCTGAAATGGCTTCACGACATAGAAATTGGGTATCTCCTGGCTTGCTGTCGAAACGTCAGCCGTGATTGCTGAGGGCTTCAGCAGAGCTAAATATATGTTCTCGACGTAGCTGTTTACCTTTGTATCGCACACCACTTCGATGGGGTCTTCGTTCGGATAGCTCAGTTCATGCGGGGGAGCTGAGGCGCAGAGAGTATGCCAGGCTGACCCCGCTGCCGTGTGCGGAGAGAACCTCGGATTCCCGTTGCTCTCGCCGTTCCAGACATCAATACGGGTGACAACAACGTTTATTGATGGCCTGAAAGAATCGTATTCCTGGCTGCCAAGATATTGGAGCCACGCACTGTTTACCAAATTGGTCGGCGGTGCGCTGTCGCAAGGAAGTGTCATCTTGAGCTTAGGAACCGGTTGCGCAGCCCAGTTCAGAATAGGACCAAACGGCAAAGATTCATCATGCCAACATATCTGTGTCTGCTTCGAGATGATCATCCTATAGCCGTCAAACCAGTAAGTTCCCGGGGCTCGCTGCGCCAATGCTCGGAGCAACTGCCCGTCATGGGTTAAGTAAACACTAGCAGTGGAGTGCTGATGGAGCGTGCCAGCTACACATTGCGAATGAACTCCATAGACAAGAAGCCCAAGAACGGCTGCTCGACGCAAAACGCATCCAACACGGTAAACCATCCGAAGCACTCGAAAACAGACTAACGACATCATGGATGAACCAGTCCGGGCGAGGGAATTGCGCTTGTGGATGCCCCACCCAATAGCTGCTGTACTGAGAGATT
>DAHXOQ010000035.1 GCA_027364815.1 Acidobacteriaceae bacterium
GGTCCTTACGGTTGATTTTTTCAGAGCTGATTGAGATTTTGGGTAGAGGCAGCGCATGGACCCATTGTGCAGGAGATGATGATAATTATCTGCAATGAGATGGTTTGAAATGGGTGGTTGAAGTCGATTTGCGTTCTGGATTCGAAGAGGGGTGATTGACTTGATGGAAGAGTGAAGAGTTTTGCGCAACTGAGAAAGGAGAACTGAAAACGGTTTACTTCGTTCTTAACATCTGAACCGCCTGCTTGTAATCAAGTCCTTGCGGCACAAGCGAGAATTCTGAAAGTTCGAGCGTTGCGTCAGAAGCTTTGGATTTATAAAGGATACGGAAGGACATTTTCATCTTCATCTGAGTAGTGCGCCAGATTTTCGGAGCAACTTCAGCTTGCTCGATGAGAATAAAACCACCCTTATCGAGTTGCCCTAAAATTCCCCAGCCATAATCTACGTTCTCTTTCAAATGACCTTCAAGGCGGGTAATGCGCTCGGCTGTTGTGTCGATCCAGAGTTCACCTTCCACCGAGGTCAGAGCGCGGGTTTCCATGTCATCGGATTGGAAGCTCGGATTGGGCCTGAATGTGTACTTGGCGATGTTGCCGTCGGTTCTGGAGTATTGATATAGAAAAGCGTCGGGCAGAACACGCAGGATCTTCATGGCACGGGCAAGGTCAGCGTCTTCACTTTTCTGGCGATGGCGCTGGCGGCTGGGGTCGTTCAAGAGCAGGTTCAGGCGGTTCTGCTCGAGTTGCTCATCGGAGGCACTCAGCGGGGCATTATCTCGCGAGATGAGGCGCGCTACGGCGCCATCGTGGGTCTCAATGATGATCTTTACAGTGGTCAGGCGCGGACTCGTTTTGCGCAGCCGGTAGCGCATCGGGTGTGAAGTGTCATTGTTTGCGCGGAGTTCGTTGGCGAGGGCACGGTGGACGAGCGCATCCTGTGGATTGGTTTGAGCCGGCAGCGAGGGTATGGACAGAGTGCAGAGTGGCACAGCAATGGCCAGGGTCAGTGTGTGCATCATGAGTCTAAGTGGAAGCGAAAGCCGCATGTTTACAAGTTTACTAGGGGGCGAGTGAAATCGCGATGTGGCACGCATGAAACTTTGGACGCAGAGTGAAATGAAGCGTTTGCGAAGATCAAGCGTCTATGGAGTTAAGCATTACTTTGCAAACTCAGGGATATGGTTTGAAGCGAGGCGGCTCGGTTGCGTATAGTGCGGAGAGAGACCCGCACAGAACTAGTTGCAGTGCAGGGCAGAATTTGGAGGAAATACATGGCGGTAGAAAGCGTACTGGCGCATCTGGGCAAGACGATCATAGTTCGTGGTGAAATCAAGGGCAGTGAGGATCTGGTGATTGAGGGCCGCATTGAAGGCACGATCAGCTTGACCGAAAGCCGATTGACGATTGGCCCGACAGCAGTTGCAGCGGCTGATCTGGTAGCGCGTGATGTGCTGGTTCTGGGGCAGGTACAGGGAAACATCACGGCAACCGGGCGCGTCGAATTGCGCGCAGGATCCAATATGGTGGGAGATATTCGCGCGACGCGATTGTCCGTTGAAGATAATGCCGTCTTCCGTGGCAAGGTTGATTTGACTCAACCAGGTAAAAACGGAGCCAATGAGCCGGAGCTTTTTCAACGGTAGTGGATTGGCTATCGATGGAGCAATGCGCGGAGAGATCGCGTTGAGCAGGATGAAGTCATTGGAAGCTTCAAAAGGATAGATAGAGCGTGCTGAACAAGATATTTGATCGCAAGCAGAATGATGGAGCGAGTATTGCACTCGCCTATAAGAATAGCCCGCGTGTTCCCAGGCACTCGGGTGGATGGGCTGCGCTGCGCAAACGTTTTGAAAAGGAGCCGGGTCTGCGGGTGATTGAAGCAGGCCCCATCAACGCGACGAATATTAACTTCATTACTGAGCTGGGGCATAGTTTGTTTCTTGCGGACCTGGTGCATGAAGCATGGTCAGGCAACTGGGTGAAAGAGGGTGCAGAAGGGCCGGAGTGGGATGTGCAGGGCTACCTGGACCATACACTGCCATTGCGCGGACTGAAATTTGATGTGGTGCTACTCTGGACGGCGCTTGATTATCTGCCCGAGGCATTGCTGTCGCCGGTTGTGGAACGGCTTTATGAGTTCATGAATCCGGAAGGCCAGGCTTTTGCATTCTTTCATACACTCACCACTGGAGATGCAGCCTTGCATTGCCGCTTTCATCTGACCTCGGATGATACAGTGTTGGTTCAACTCGCCGAGCCGCAGCAGATACAGCGATCATTCACGAACCGCAGCGTGGAGCGGCTTTTTTCTCTTTGGGGTGGACAAAAATTCTTTCTCGCCAAAGATGGAGTCAGCGAAGCTTTGTTTACGCGCGAAGAATAAGAACAAATGAATATCTGCAACTGATTCACTTGGATTGAATCTTAAGAACAGGAGGCAATGCAGATGGATATTTTGAAAGGAACACGGGTAACCTGGCTGGGCCATTCCGTTGTTCTTGTTGAAACAGCGGCCGGAACCAGAATACTTATAGACCCTTTCATTACAGGCAATCCTAAATACCCGAAGAGTTTCAAACTCCCGGCAAAGATTGATTACATTTTGCTGACTCACGGCCATGGAGACCACGTTGGCGACACAGTGCAGATAGCCAATCAATCAGGTGCGACGGTAGTGGCCATTTATGAGTTGGCTGATTTCGTCGCTCAGCAAGGTTTAGAAAAGACGATAGGAATGAATCTGGGCGGCACAGTGAGGCTTGGTGAGGTTGCTGTGACCATGACTGAGGCAAAGCATTCATCAGGGGCTCACGGCGCCACGGGGACGGAATATGTAGGTATTGCTGCTGGTTATGTGCTCGAGATAGAGGGCGGCGCTGTTCTCTATCATGCCGGTGACACGGCGGTCTTTGGAGATATGCGACTGATTTACGAGCTATACCGGCCGCAGATTGCCATGCTACCTATTGGCGGGCATTACACCATGGGACCTCGTGAGGCTGCGATGGCTGTCAGGTTACTTGAGCCGAATCTTGTATTGCCGCTGCACTTTGGGACTTTCCCGCCTCTGACTGGCACACCTTCTGAACTGCAAGAACTATTGGGTTCCAGCGTGAAGGTGGCTTTTCTTGAGCCCGGAGATAGTTTGTAGCCATTTAAGATTGTTGCGAATTAGCTATCAATAGCAGACAGGGGAGAAGCCATAGTGGCCGCTCCCCTATCTTGCTAGTCATTGAGAATATTGTCTACTTCTCGGCAGCCGCAGCTTTCTTTTGAGCGGCCCAACGGCGCTTGACGGCCTCGGCGATGCGACGCCGGCCCTCAGGCGAGATATTCCGCTTTTTCTTTCTCTTCTTGGGAGCCTTCTCTGCCTTTGTCGCCTTAGGGCCCCGGGTGGATGCGACTGATCCGCTTAGCAGAGCCTTTGCCTGCTGTAGACGTGCGATCTCCTGGTCGATCTCGACCAAAATATCTTTGACTGCCATGTAGTTCCTCCTGTGATAGTGTGATTCGCTCTGCCAGCATTTTGTTTTTGTTGAATCTTTATCTTCTGACCTGAAATAGCTGAATCCACAAGAAAAACAATACTCAACCACAAGCTAAAAAACAAACAAAAAAGTGTTACTTTGAATGGGGCAATGGTAATGTTACCTGCAAAATAGCCTTCCAAGGTACTATTTATACTATTTTCGATGGATTGCATGGAGTCATCCTTTTATGTTTGACGAATAATCAATGAGAATTTGAGATCATTACGCGCAAGGCATCGTTGCGCACATGCATCTGTTATATGTGGACATAGAAACAGGAGACGGTCTCTGAGTAAGTGAAACAGCAGTGATAAAAATAAAAAGCCAGAGAGCCGTTTGGCTCTCCGGCTATTTTGTTACAGAGGAAACTAGCGGTTTTTGGCTACCTCAGCAACAGTAACAGGATCGAGGAAGGGCATGTTGGCGCGGAGCTTGGTACCGACTTCTTCAATCTTCAACGCAGCTTCGGCATCGCGGAATGCCTGGAACTCCTTGCGTCCGGAGTTCTGGTCGGCGATGAAGCGCTTGGCAAATGTGCCGTCCTGAATATCGGTCAAGATAGCCTTCATTGCTTTGCGGCTCTCTTCGTTGATGACGCGCGGGCCGCTGACGTAGTCGCCCCACTCGGCGGTATCAGAAACCGAGTAACGCATGTAAGCCAGGCCGCCACGATAGATGAGATCAACGATGAGCTTGAGTTCGTGCAGCACTTCGAAATAGGCAATCTCGGGCTGATAGCCGGCATCAACGAGGGTCTGGAAGCCAGCTTTGATCAGTGAGCTGACGCCGCCACAGAGTACCGCCTGCTCGCCGAAGAGGTCGGTCTCGGTCTCTTCAGTGAATGTGGTTTCGTGCACGCCGGCGCGGGTGTTGCCGATGCCCTTGGAGTAACTCAGGGTCAGGGCGTGGGCGTTGCCGGTGGCGTCCTGATGAACGGCGATAAGTCCTGGAACGCCGCCGCCCTCGACGAAGACTTCGCGCACGCGATGGCCGGGCGCCTTGGGCGCGGCGAGCGCCACGTCGATGTCCTTGGCGGGAACAATGGTGCCGTAGCGAATGGTGAAGCCGTGCGCAAAGAGCAAGAGCTTGCCGGCGGAGAGATTCGGGGCAATCTCCTCAGCATAGAGCTTGGCCTGTGATTGGTCAGGGGTAAGAATCATGACGACGTCAGCCCACTTGGTGACCTCGGCCGGTGTGCCTACTTCGAGGCCAGCTTTCTGGGCTTTCACGCGGGACTTGGAATCAGGAGCAAGACCGACCTTGACCTGCACGCCGGAGTCCTTGAGGTTAAGGGCGTGTGCGTGGCCCTGTGAGCCGTAGCCAATGATGGCTACCTTCTTTTGCTGGATCAGCGAGAGATCCGCGTCTTTGTCGTAGTAAGTCTTTGCCATTGTCTCTTCCTTTTCGTTTTTAGAATTCTGTTGCTGGGAGAACGAACTGATTTCGTCCGGCTCCAAGAAATGTTTGATTCCGCACAGATCGGAATTGAATCCGAGAAGCTAATTTGCGTGCGGCTGATTTGCCAGGCCCACATTCATGGCATGCTCAACGCTGCTGGTGTGTTGGCCTCGGCGCATCGTCATCTTGCCGCTGCGGCAGATTTCAAGAACGCAATTCTCCACCTCATTGAGAACCTCGATGAGCCCTTCAATCTTGCTTTCGACGCCGGTGATTTCAATCATCAGCGATTCCGGCGCCAGATCAACGATGCGGGCGCGGAAGACTTCGGCGAGTTCGAAGACGCGTGAACGCGATTCCGGGGTCACACGAACTTTGATCAGTGCAAGCTCGCGCGTGACGGCGGGCGCTTTCGCAATGTCGTCGACTTCAACAACATTTTCCAGCTTATAAAGGCTGGCCCGAATGCGATTGCCGGCCTCGGATGTGGATTCGCAGACGACAGTGATGCGCGAAAGGTCCTTGCGCTCACTGTGCCCCACGGTTACGGATTCAATGTTGATATTCAAACGACGAAAGAGTGAGGCCACGCGCGTCAACACGCCGGGACGATCTTCAACGTAAATGACAAATGTATGCAGCATAATTTTTCTCCGTCTCCTGTATTAGTCTTCAGCGGATTCAATGAGTGGATTCTGACCTGGTCTGCGAATCATTTCGTGGAGCGCAGAGCCGGCAGGAATCATGGGGTAAACAGAATCTTCCTGCTCCACCATGAAGTTGAGCAGGAAAGCGCCCTTGTGATTGCGTGCCTCATCGACTGCGGTGGCGAGGTCAGCACGTGTGTGGACAGCGAGTCCACGAATACCGTGCGCGTCTGCGAGCTTGACGAAATCCGGGCTCACCAGCGGAGTAGCTTCGTAATTTTTCTCGTAGAAGAACTCCTGCCACTGACGCACCATTCCGAGGTAGCCGTTATTGATGATTGCGATGTTGATCTTGAGCTTCTCCTGCACTATCGTTGCGAGCTCGGCTGCGGTCATCTGGAAGCCGCCATCACCGGCGACAACCCAGACTTCCTTATCCGGGCATGCGACCTTGGCTCCGATTGCGGCTGGCAGTGCAAAGCCCATGGTGCCGAGTCCGCCTGAAGTGATAAGCGTGCATGGATGCTCGTGATGGAAGTACTGCGCCTCCCACATCTGGTGCTGGCCCACGTCAGTCGCAACAATCGCATTGCCGCCGGTGATGCGCCACAGATCGTGCATGACGTGCGCGGCGTAGAGGTGGCCGGAGTCGGGAAGGTTCTTGATGTCGCGAACGGCAATAGCTCCCTTGCTGGCTTCAACAGTCTTGAGCCAGGCAGCTCCATCACGCTTAGGGATGCGGGGCAGAAGTTGATCGAGGACTTCTTTGAGATCGCCAATCAGCGCCACGTCGGCCTTGATGTTTTTGTTGATCTCCGAAGGGTCGACTTCAATGTGAATTTTTTTTGCATTGACCGCGTAAGTTGACGGGGTGCCGATCACGCGGTCATCAAAACGCATGCCACAGGCGATGAGCAGGTCAGCCTCTTGAATCGCGTGATTGACCCAAGCCTCGCCGTGCATGCCCATCATGCCGACGTTCAATGGATGTGAGGCAGGGAAGCCGCCAATACCGAGCAATGTAACCGCGACGGGCGTCTCAGTGCGCTCGGCGAGCGTGCGTAGTTGCTCCATCGCGCCAGACTGCATCACGCCATGACCCGCGAGAATGACTGGGCGCTTGGCGTTGAGAATCAGCGCCGCTGCTTCGTCGAGTGCCTTGTCTGCGACGTGCAGCATCGGGTGCGGCTTGTAAGCTGCGGGCTTGGCGGCTTCAAAATCAAAGAGTGCGGTTGCCTGTTGAGCATCCTTTGTAATGTCAACGAGCACCGGCCCGGGGCGGCCTGAAGCTGCAATCTGGAAGGCCTTGCGAACTGCGGGCGCAATATCTTCAGCGCGCGTCACCAGGAAGTTGTGCTTGGTCACGGGCAGTGTCACGCCGGTAATGTCGACCTCCTGAAACGCATCCGTGCCGAGAACCTTGCTTGAAACCTGGCCAGTAATGCAGACGATCGGAATCGAATCAAGCATTGCTGTCGCTATTCCAGTCACAAGGTTAGTTGCGCCTGGGCCGCTGGTGGCAATCGCAACGCCGACCTTGCCTGAGGCACGCGCATAGCCATCGGCCATATGCGCCGCGCCCTGCTCGTGACGCACCAGCACGTGGTGAATGGGGAACTTGCGCAGCGCGTCATAGACAGGCAGAATCGCGCCGCCGGGATAGCCGAAGACGTCCGTGACGCCCTCGCCTACCAGTGTTGCCCACAGAATCTCAGCGCCGGTGAGGCGTGTTGGAGTGGTGAGGTGTGCGTGCTGTTGGCTATCATCAATCGTTTTCATTGCCCTGTCTCCTCTTGAATTGCCGTGACTGCTTCACTTTGCCCTTGATCATGCTTTTCAAACGCTGCGAGTTTTTCCTTTGGCGTTACCATCGCGGTTATTTCATCGTCTGTGATCTCGTCGTATTCTTCATAAATGATTTCAGCACCATCTTCGAGCTTTTCATAAATCACGTAGAGATCGCGCAGTCCTCTGAAGGACACCCTTACCTCTTCACCATCGGAGTTTGTGAAACTGTAGTTGTAAACTTTCCCAAATTCCAAAGCCTTCTCATAAGCTTGCTCAATAGAATCAGACTTCACAAGCACGGTATTGACATAGATAGAATGGCTACCATCTAAGAATGTGAATTGCTGAATTAATTCAGCAAGAAACCATTCCATGTCTTTTGGTATCCACTTAGCCATTTGTCAATCCCTCTGGGGCTAAAGCCCTAACCTAAAACTTATGATGTGTCGTAGCGGCACGACTTAAGTTGTGCCCTTTCAAAACAGGTTAAAGTGTATTTGCACCTTCTGATGCAGATTTGACGCGGTCAACATATTTGCGGAAGACGCCCGAAGGCCAGCGAAGTGCCGGCGGGGTGAAGTTCGTGAGACGAGCCGCAATCTCTGCTTCAGGTACTTCGAGAGTGATTGTACGGTTGGGAATGTCAAAGTGGATGATGTCGCCCTCGTGCACCGCTGCAATCGGTCCACCGACGAATGCTTCTGGCGCTACGTGGCCTGCCGTGAAACCGCGGGTTGCTCCGGAGAAGCGTCCATCCGTCATCAGCGCGACAGATGCGCTCAGTTCGGCGTTGGATGAGATAGCAGCAGTCACCTGGAGCATCTCGCGCATTCCCGGCCCGCCCTTGGGGCCTTCGTAACGAATCACAAGCACATCATTGGGCTTGATTTGCCCTGCTTGAACCGCGGCAAAGCAATCCTCTTCGCATTCAAAAACTCTAGCAGGCCCGCGATGGTCAACCTTGTTCGCTGCGGCGACTTTCATCACGCAACCTTCAGGCGCAAGGTTTCCTTTCAGAATCACAAGACCGCCCGTTGGCTTGATGGGATTTTCGAAGGTGTGAATGACAACCTGCCCGGAGGTTTCAACAGCGAGCTTGGCTTCTTCAGCAAGTGTGCGGCCGCTGATGGTGAGAGTTGAACCATCGGCGTATCCGGCGTCGATGAGCCGTTGAGCCAAAAGCCGCGAGCCACCTGCCGCCTGATAATCCTTGGCAACGTACTTGCCCGCCGGTGTGAGATCGCAAATGAATGGCGTGCGCTTCGAGATGCGGTCAAAATCATCGACGGTGAGCGGAATGCCAAGCTCGCGAGCAATTGCGATCAGGTGAAGCACTGCATTTGTCGATCCACCACTGGCCGCAACTGACGCGATGGTGTTCTCAAGCGATGTGCGGGTAATGATTTCCGATGGGCGACGATTTGCGCGCACCGCATCCATCAAAATGCGACCCGCTTCGCGTGTGGCGGCGTGCTTGTCTGGCGAAGTTGCGGGAACACCGGAAAGTTGAATCGGGGAGATGCCGAGAATCTCCGCGGACATCGCCATCGTGTTTGCAGTGAATTGACCGCCGCATGCGCCGGCGCCGGGGCAGGCTGCTGCTTCAAGCGCTTCAAGCCCTGCATCATCGATGCGGCCCGCAGCGTGCTCGCCGATGCCTGCGAAGACATTCTGAATCGTTATGGCAATTTGTTTTCCATCAGGGCCATCCAATTTTCCAGGCGCAATGGAGCCGCCGTAGAGCATGATGCCTGGAATATTCAAGCGGCAGAGAGCCATGATGATGCCGGGCATATTCTTATCGCAGCCGCCGATGCCGACAAGTCCGTCGAAGAGATTGCCGCGTGCGACCAGCTCAATCGAATCGGCGATGACCTCGCGCGAAACGAGCGACGCTTTCATCCCTTGCGTGCCCATCGTGATGCCGTCGGAGATGGTGATGGTGTTGAACTCCATCGGCGTGCCGCCGGCCTCGCGGATGCCTTCCTTGAGAGCCTCGGCGACTTCACGCAGGTGCACGTTGCAAGTACCAATCTCGGTCCACGTGTTCGCGATGCCGATTATCGGCTTGTGCAGATCGTCCTTGCTGTACCCGGCTCCGCGCAGATAGCTACGTGCCGCAGCGCGGTTTGGTCCTTCGGTTAACGGAATACTTTGGCGCTTGCCTTCAATGCTCATTTTTTTCCTTGAGTGAAACAATCCTGCCTGGTTGAGATGACAGTTTGAGTCTGCCAACTCTATTGATTGAATTACTGGACAACTTTCGCTTTCAACCAGAAATTTTCGTTGTGCTTTGCTTCAAATGTGTCGAGCGCCTTCTCGTGGCGCAAGGTGAGACCGATGTCGTCAAGACCTTCAAGCAGACAATAGCGGCGGAAAGCGTCCACTTCAAACTTCGCATGGAAGCCGTCATTATCGTTAACGGTTAAGTCCTCAAGCGAGACTGTGAGCTGGTAATTCGGTTTGGTGCTTGCCTTGTGCATGAGTTCCGCAACTTGCTCTTCACTCAAACGAACGAGGACAATTCCATTTTTCCCAGCGTTTGAAAAGAAAATATCAGCAAATGTTGGCGCAATGACGACACGGAAACCATAATCAGCAAGCGCCCAGGCTGCATGTTCACGGCTCGCTCCACAGCCGAAGTTTTTCCCTGCCACAAGGATCCTGGCGCCCTTATAACGGGGATCGTTGAGCACGAAGCCCGGGTCAGCAACACCGGCAGCATTGGCACGCCAATCATAGAAAAGAAAGTCGCCGTAGCCGGTGCGCTCGATACGCTTCAAAAACTGCTTGGGAATAATCTGGTCCGTATCGACGTTGACGCGATCAAGCGGAGCAACGATGGAAGTGACGGTGCGAATGGGTTCCATTATGCGTTCTCCTTGGCGGCTTCGTTGCGAACGGGCCAGTTGCGTGTGTCGACAAAATGGCCAGCGATGGCAGCAGCAGCGGCCATCTCCGGAGAGACAAGGTGTGTACGACCGCCGCGTCCCTGCCGGCCCTCAAAATTTCGATTCGAAGTGGAGGCGCAACGTTCACCGGGTGCAAGAATGTCAGGATTCATCGCCAGGCACATCGAACATCCCGGTTCGCGCCACTCAAATCCAGCCGCGATGAAGATCTTGTCCAGGCCCTCATTTTCAGCCTGCGATTTGACGGCCTGTGAGCCGGGCACAACCATTGCGCTGACACGCGTGCTGACCTTGTATCCACGCGCGATGCGCGCCGCGGCACGCAGATCTTCAATGC
The DNA here is from genome assembly GCA_027364815.1 of Acidobacteriaceae bacterium. Lineage (GTDB taxonomy): Bacteria > Acidobacteriota > Terriglobia > Terriglobales > Acidobacteriaceae > CAIMNN01. Next base: position 10,615 of record DAHXOQ010000035.1, read on the forward strand.
GGCCGTTGGTGCATGAACCAATGAAGACGCGGTCAATCTCGATTGCGTCAAGCTTGGTACCCGCCTTGAGGTCCATGTACTCAAGCGCTTTTTCCAGACTCTTGCGTTCAATTTCATTCGGCGCATCGGCGGGATTCGGAACCGCAGCCGTGATGGGCGCAACCATTCCCGGACTTGTACCCCAACTGACGTAGGGCTCTAGTGTCGCAGCATCGATGGTGAGCTCGCGATCAAACTTTGCGCCTTCGTCGGTAGGCAACTTCTTCCACTCGGCAACAGCGGCCTCCCATGCTGCGCCTGTGGGGCTGAAACGGCGGCCCTTCAAGTATGCGAAAGTCTTTTCGTCGGGAGCGATGAGCCCAGCACGCGCGCCGGCTTCAATGCTCATATTGCAGACGGTCATGCGGCCTTCCATGGAGAGCGAGCGTATTGCCGAGCCGGCAAACTCAATTACGCAGCCCGTAGCGCCGTCAGTGCCGATTTTTCCGATGATGGCGAGCACAATGTCCTTGGCTGTGACGCCGGGCTTGAGATCGCCTTCAACTGCGATGCGAAAAGTTTTTGCACGGCTCTGTGGCAGAGTCTGTGTCGCGAGTACGTGCTCAACTTCACTGGTGCCGATGCCGAAGGCCAGCGCGCCAAAGGCCCCATGAGTCGAAGTGTGCGAGTCGCCGCAGACAATCGTCATGCCCGGCTTGGTGAGTCCGAGTTCCGGTCCGATGATGTGCACGATGCCCTGATTGGGCGAATCGACATCGTAGAGCTCAATACCGAAGTCCTTGCAGTTCTGGCGCAGCGTTGACATCTGCCTGGCCGCAATCTGATCGACAATATTGAGCCGGCCTTCAATCGTGGTTGGAATATTGTGGTCGACTGTCGCGATGCAGCGATTAGGATTGCGCACGGTGCGTCCTGCGAGACGCAAACCTTCAAAGGCCTGCGGTGAGGTAACCTCGTGCAGCAATTGCAGGTCGATGTAGAGCAGCGAGGGCTCACCCTCAGGCTCTGCAACGAGGTGCTGCTGCCAGATTTTTTCAAATAACGTTTTGGGTCCGTTGATCATTGTTTGTCCTGTGAGTTTACTGCTGGCGAGTCGCGGCCAGCTTGTTGTTGCTCGTTGTAATTGTCTTCAAACTTTTCGAGAGCAGATGACTATTTTCCGGCCGTCAACAACTCTCTGACTTTTGCGCCCATCTCTTTTGTGGAGAGGACAGGGAAGCCCTGCGGATTTGCGCGCGCAAGATCCGGCGTACGGAATCCCAGTTCAAGCGCCTTGCGCACTGCCTTTTCAATCGCTGCCGCCTCGGCTTCGAGCCCGCCGGAGTGGCGCAACACCAATGCGCCGGTGAGGATTGCACCGAGAGGATTCGCGAGTCCTTTGCCGGCAATATCCGGCGCTGAGCCGTGAATCGGCTCGTACAAATTCACCTTTCCGCCAATCGTCGCAGAGGGCAGCATGCCGATTGAACCCGTTATCACTCCCGATTCGTCTGACAGAATATCGCCGAAGAGATTTTCAGTCAGCACTACGTCAAATTCCTTCGGCCGGTTCATCAAGTGCATCGCCATCGCGTCGACGTACTGATGTTCGAGCGCGACATCTGGAAATTCCTTTGCCACTTCAATCACTGTGTCGCGCCAGAGTTGTGAGACCTCAAGAACATTTGCCTTGTCCACACTGGTGAGTTTTTTGCGGCGCTTCTGTGCAAGCTGGAAGGCGATACGAGCAACGCGTGCAACCTCGTCCTTTGTGTAGCGCATCGTGTTCCACGCTTCACCGGTGGTGCGGTTCCACTCACGCGGCTTGCCGAAATAAAGTCCGCCCAGCAACTCGCGAACAAATAAAATGTCCGCGCCATCTATGATCTCCGGGCGCAACGGACTGTTTACAGCGAGTTCTTTGAATGCAAAAGCGGGGCGCAGATTGGCAAATCCGCCAAGTGCCGAGCGGATAGCAAGCAAGCCCGCCTCGGGGCGCTTGTCTGGAGCCAATGAGTTGAACTCGTTTCCGCCAACAGCTCCGAGAAGAACTGCGTCAGAATCGAGCGCGGCTTTCAAAGTATCCTCGGGCAGCGGTGTGCCATCGTTGATAATTGCCGTGCCGCCAATACGGCGAGCGTTAAACTCAAGCGTGTGCCCGCCCATCTGCGCGACGGTCTTCATCACTTCAACCGCTTCGTTTGTAACCTCGGGGCCAATGCCATCGCCCGCCGTAACCAGGATATTCAACTTCATTGTTCTTTTTACTCTTTCTTGTTTTGTATTTTTTGCAGGAAGTTACTCAGCGTCCAATGCGTTTACAGTTGCAAATTTGCGGCTCAATCGAATCTGTTCAGGCAGCATGCCGATGAGGTCCTGATCGTAGATGTTTTTCTTGCGATCAGCGAGCGCAACGAATCGATAGTAGACATGCTGCAACTCATCACGCGTTAGCTCGAAGCCAAGTGCTTCAAGGCGATGACGGAGTGCGGCGCGTCCTGAGTGCTTGCCCAGAACGAGACTGGTATGCGCAACGCCGACCAGCGCTGGAGTCATGATCTCGTAGCAGAGCGGGTTCGCGAGCATCCCATGCTGGTGAATGCCGGACTCATGCGCAAACGCATTCGCGCCAACGATAGCCTTGTTCGGCGAGGGCTGGAAGGTGATGATCTGCCCGAGGACCTGGCTCGTTGGAAAGAGCTGGTTGAGCTTGATGTTGTTCTGGACGCCGTAGACGTCGGCGCGGACAAAAAGGGCGGCGGCAATCTCTTCAAGCGCGGCGTGGCCTGCACGCTCGCCGATGCCGTTGATTGGGCACTCGACCTGACGGGCGCCGGCGGTGATAGCTGCGAGCGAGTTGGCGACGGCGAGGCCGAGCTCGTCATGGCAGTGCGAGGAGAGGATCACCCCCTCCGCGTCAATTGCCGGGATGCGCTCACGGACTTCGCGGAACATCTTTCCGTACTCATCAGGCGTCGTGTAGCCGACGGTGTCCGGCATGTTGATGGTGGTGGCACCGGCTTCGACGGCGACGCGAACCATCTGGACAAGGTAATCACGATCGGCACGGGTTGCATCTTCAGGGGAAAACTCGACATCATCGACGAGTGTGCGAGCGAGACGGACGGATTCAGCCGTGAGCTCAAGCGCCTCATCGCGCGTGGTCTTCAATTTGTATTCAAGATGCAGGTCGCTGGCGGCGAGGAAAACGTGAATACGCGCGCGGTCAGCGTGTTCGAGGGCACGTGCGGCCATTTCGATGTCATCGGCCTTGGCGCGTGCCAGTGAGGTGATACGCGGCTTGCGAATGGCCTGAGCGATCGTCGCAATGGCGGCAAAGTCGCCCTCGGAGGCCATCGCAAAACCGGCTTCAAGAATGTCCACGCCAAGATCTTCAAGAGCGTGTGCCATGGAGAGCTTTTCCTGCGTGGTCATGCTGCAACCGGGCGACTGCTCGCCGTCACGCAGTGTGGTGTCAAAAAATGCAACGTGATTTGTGCTCATTGAAACCTCCAGGGGAGGGGGAGTGAACTCTCAGCAATTCAATTTTCGCCGATGGGGGCTGTATAACGCAAAGTTATTATATTTTTTAGAAGCATAAGATATATTTATAATGATTTCAGTAAGCAGGGATTTTGGAACAGGGATTAAAGATTTGGCAATTGGGAAAAGCCAAACTGAACCGGTACAGGAACGTTGACGAATTACGCAAAGAATTCGATGCGGATGCAGCGGGTTTTTGAGGAGAAGATGGGGGAAGTTTACTCATCGGTTAGCCATCTTGAAAAAATAGGGAGCAGGGATAAGGAAGGCAAAAGAGAATGGAATTGAATCATCTAGAAACCTTCTTGATTGTGGCGGAGGAGCGCAGTTTTTCCCGTGCTGCGGCACAGTTGCATCGCACCCAGCCGGCCATCAGCCAGGTCATTCGCAAGCTGGAGGAGGATGTGGGCGAGCGGCTCTTTGACCGTGCCGGGCGTGATGCGACACTGACCGCGTCCGGCGAACTTCTGCGCGATTATGCACAGCGCTTGATGGCGCTACGCCGCGAGGCGACGAGCGCGCTCGACGAGTTGAAGCATCTTGAACGTGGCCGTCTGCAATTGGCCGCCAACGAGTACACATGCCTCTATCTTCTGCCTGTGATTGCCGAATTTCGCGAAAAATATCCGCAGATTGACGTCACCGTTCAGCGTGTACTGGCGAGCCGCATCTCTGAGGAGCTGAACCGGCGCAGTTTTGAGCTGGCCGTGAGCTCGTTCCGGCCAGATCCGGCACACTTTCGATCGATTGCGGTCTATGGAGACTCCCTGGCGCTGATTGTGAGTCCCAAACATCTTCTTGCGTCAATGGGTAGTATCTCGATTAACAAGCTTGGCAAAGAGACATTTGTTGCGCACAATGTCGCCTCGCCGCTGCGGCGCAGAGTGATTGATGCCTTTCAGAAGCATCGGACGCCTTTGAATATGCT
>DAHXOQ010000360.1 GCA_027364815.1 Acidobacteriaceae bacterium
CTTTATACTGTGGAATCTCAAACTCAGTCGCTGAAATCGGCTTCAACGCCATTGGCGCACTGCGCTCAGTTTCCGTATAGAGCTTTCCATCGCGCGCATAAAAACTCACCGGCTGGTCGGGCTCCTTCGCATCCGTGTACTCGCCGCTCACCGCATCCAGTTGCGCCGCTGTCAACTGAACCTCAGCCTGTTCAGGCTTCTTCGCCTCATCTGTTTTCGTTTGCGCCACTGACCGAATCACGCCGGGGAGCGTTGCAAACAGCACCCGTGCGATTAACAATTTTTTCAAAGGGAACTCCTTCAAACTGCCGCAATGAATCTTCATTTTTTCTGATGACCTCAACAAAATTTCCAGGAGCCGAACAAAATGCCTGATGCGAATCTTCTGACTTTAGTGATGATGATGATGCGAATGAGTGTGCTCGCCGATCATTGCGCTAATCGGCACCACGCATCCTTCAAGCTCTTGGCAACCCACATGCTCAAACTGCACCGTTGTATGGAAAATCTGAAATTCATCGCGCAGCAGTTGATTGATTACGCTGAGAATCTCCCTGCTCTCTGACGGCGGAATATCGTCTATCGTCACGTGGCAACTCAACGCATGAGAGTTCGACCCCAGACTCCACACATGCAAATCATGCACATTCAGCACGCCTGTGACCGTCTGCATCCGTGCCCGAATCTCGTCAATCGCCACCCCGCGCGGCGCGCCTTCCAGTAGGATGTTGAGCGTCTCCCGCACAATCCCGATGGAGCTCCATAGAATCAGCGCCGCAATCAGCAGACTGAGCACCGGGTCAATCCAGTTCATTCCCGTGAGTTGAATTCCAAACCCGCCGACAATCACGGCGGCCGTTGAAAGTGTATCTCCGGCCATGTGAATAAACGCGCTGCGTAGATTCACATCGTGCGCCACCTTCCACAACAGCGCGGCAATCACGCCATTCATCAGCACGCCTACAGCGGCCACAATCATCATCAGGCGCGGCTGCACAATCACCGGCTGGGCCAGCCGATGAATCGCTTCAAGCCCGATCAAAACCGCAATCACAATCAGCGTCGCGGCATTGATGAACGCCGCCAGAACCCCCGCGCGCTGATAGCCAAATGTCTTGCGATGAGTCGCCGGCCTCGATTCAAAATATACTGCGACAAAGCTCAGCAGCAGGGCCAGAAAATCCGATAAGTTATGTCCGGCCTCTGAGAGCAACGCCAGCGAGTGCGCCTTCAACCCTGCAACAAGGGTGAGCGCAATATAGCCAAGCGTCAGCCCCAGCGAAACCCGCAAAACCATTTGCGTTCGCTTCTCAAGGCCCGCCGTCGGTGCATGAACATGCATATTTTAGAGTTTACAACGGCTGCAGTTACCCACGCGCCGTCATATCCAGCGCATCAGGATTCTCATAACTCGGCAGCAACGGCAAACCTTCGCGCAATCCTGACCAGCTCTCGGCTATTACGATGCTGTTCTGCGCATTGCCCGGCTGATAGCGTACTGAGCACGGAAAGCCGGCCCGGACGCGATGCTCTTTCAGCAGCTCGCCGAGCGTGGTCACGTCTTGCGAGCACTCGTAATCGACCCCGCTGATCCGGTAGTTGAAAACCAGCATCTGCGCGGGTGCTCCGCCTTCGACTTCCATCTCGTAGAAGTCCAGCAGCATCCCGTCCACAATCCTGCCCGAGACCGCAAGGTATGCCCGGCGCTTGCGTTCCAACTCCTCCGCCGTAGGCTTATGACGAAAAACCAGCCACGCCAATGCAGCCAGCACCAGCACAAGCAGCACTGCGCCGATTGCAATTTGACCTTCGATTGGAAGATGGAACTTCATGGGTGTCTCTCAAATTCAAGATTACTCCACCACGCGCGGCAACTTCCCACAGACTGAAAACTTGCGCCCCTCAGGTCCGCTTTAGTTTCGCAATTCTCACGCTGCTCATTTTTGCAGTGTCCCCGCTTTCATTCCGCCGCCCGTCACGCACTCGACTATACTGAGGTACTTAGAGGAATCCATCTTGTCCACCACGTTCGCACCATCCCGCCGCATCCGTTCCACCACCGTCATCTGCGTCCGTCGCAACGGCCAGGTCGTTATGGCCGCCGATGGCCAGGTCACTCTCGGCGACCACGTCCTCAAGCACTCGGCCAAAAAAATCCGCCGCCTCTACAACGAAAAAATCCTCGCCGGATTCGCCGGCTCCACCGCCGACGCCTTCTCCCTCTTCGCCCGTTTTGAATCCAAGCTTGAGCAATTTGCCGGCAACCTCAACCGCGCCGCCGTCGAGCTGGCCAAAGACTGGCGCACCGACCGCTATCTGCGCCGGCTCGAGGCGATGATGGCGGTCGCCGACAAGAGCGTGTCGCTTGTCCTTTCGGGCACCGGCGACGTGCTCGAGCCCGAGGACGGG
>DAHXOQ010000361.1 GCA_027364815.1 Acidobacteriaceae bacterium
TTGTTGCTGCTGATTGTGAAAGCTGGCAATATTGGTGAGGCTGCCGTAGTCGGCGTAGTACTCCAGGCCGCCCGAGATTTTTGGTGTGAAGGCGTAGCTGATTTTGGCGGCGGGCGCGAAGTCGAGGCCGAGTTTGACGTCAGGGCCGTGGAAAGTGCGGTCCAGGGCGGGATTGATGGCCCAATACCATCGGCCGGCTTGCTTGTCGATGACGGGGCGAATTTCCATGGTCCATGTGTCTAGAGAAAAGAGCGCACGCTGATAGCCAACTTCAAGCGAGAGACTGGCTCCGACTGGCCAGTGCCAGTTCTCAGGGGCGCGGACGCGGGGGCGGATATGGTCGCCGACCCATTGCGGGCCGATGCCACTTTGCTCACTGGTGAAGACGTAGAAGCCAACCTCGGACCAGTCGTTGATGCCCTGGGTTAGCTCTATGGTTTCGTGCTCAGCGTGGTAGGTGGGTGCGACGCCGAGGAGGGTTTTGCGTTGGCCGTCGAGGGTGAAGTTGCTGTGCAGTTCGACCATGAGGCTCTTTGGAGCTTCAGTCTCCGAAGCATAGACCTGAATCTCATAATTCCCCTGTGCGTGGAGGGGCTTGGCAGTGGAAAAGGAGAGCAGGGCAAGTGTAGTGATTGCCAAGGCGCAGAAGAGGGAACGAGTTAGTCGCAACGATGGCCTCCATTTTGATTGTCGCCGAGGTGAGCCCAATTGCCAAATGCGTAAGTGAGCGAAGCGTGAAATTGGTGGGGAAACCCAGAGGATCAGGAAGGCCCGTGGCAAGCCCGTAAATAATTTGCCGATAACCTTGACTTTAGTAATTAAAAGGCGTTTCCTAGATTACGAAATTATTTCCTCTTAACGGCGGTATTCAATATAGACCGCTTGGCGTTGTGGCATGGAGCATGTGAGACATCGGATCAGGGTAGTGATATGGATGAAACTGCCAGCGATGTGAGCGCATCCTGCCGTGTGATTCTCTCCACATAAAGTGGTGGGGTCCACTTCTGCAAGTTCTTGCGGAGGGTGCACGTGTGTAAGCGCATGTTGGATGCTCTTATGTCTTTATTTCTTTTGTTCGCTGTTTTGCCAATTCTGGTTATTGCAACAGTTCTCATCAAAATTGATTCTCCGGGGCCGGTCTTCTTCAGTCAGCTGAGGATGGGGCGAGGCTTCAGGCCTTTTCGCCTTTTCAAACTGCGCACTATGAAAATGGAACTGGCGGGAAGTGCAATCACGCTGGGCGAAGACCCGCGTATAACACGCGTGGGTAAATGGATGCGCAATCTGAAAATCGACGAGTTGCCGCAGTTGTGGAATGTTTTGCTTGGGGAGATGAGTTTTGTGGGTCCGCGGCCTGTGATTTTGGAGTTGGCAGAGGAGTTTCGCAGTTCTTATGAGCGGTTGCTTGTGGTGCGACCCGGGCTGACCGATCCGGCGACTTTGCTTTACGCGAACGAGGTGGAGATTCTGTCGAAGGTAGAGCAACCGATGCACTACTTCAGGACAGTACTGACGCCGCACAAGCTGAAACTCTCAGAGGATTATTTGCAGAAGGCGAATTTGGGTTCCGATTTTCTGTTGATTGCAAAGACGGTGAAGAGTCTGATTGTCTTCGCAAGCCAAAGCGCCAGGGATGGTTTGAAACACCAGGAGAACTTTGAAATCATACCGCATGGAATCTACTACAAAGCAGATCCGCCTTTTCCCGCGCGGGTATTTTCGAATCGTAAAGGATCTGCTGGTTGATGTAGGCTGGGTGGACTCTGTTCAGCAATTACTCACGTCCACGCTTGCGAATCTCGATGTTGAGGCGTTTGATTTTCTGGTTCAGCGTTGAGAGCGGGATGCGGAACTGCTCGGCGGCATCGGTCTGGTTCCAGTTGCAGCGTTCGAGCTTCTCGATGATGATGCGGCGCTCAATGTCTTCAAGAATATCGAAGAGGCTGGCGTTGGGATTGTGAACCAGCAGCGCATCCTGGAAACTGCGGCCCGTGATGTGGCCGGGGAGCAGGTCAGAGCCGATGATGGGCCCCGAGGAGAGCACAACGCCGCGCTCGATGCAGTTCTCAAGCTCGCGCACGTTGCCCGGCCAATCGTAATCGAGCAGCGCGCGCATGGCGTCGGCTGAGAGTTTGCGCGGGGGAAGGTCGTTCTCTTTGGCGTATCGCTCAAGGAAGTGTTGAACGAGCGCTGGAATATCTTCGCGGCGAGCGCGTAGCGGAGGCAAATCAATGGTGATTACGTTGAGGCGATAGTAGAGGTCCTCGCGGAATTTTCCATCACGCACGGCCTGGCGCAGATCGATGTTGGTAGCTGCGATGATGCGCACGTCAACTTGAATTTCCTGCACGCCGCCGAGGTGCATGAAGCGTCGATCCTGCAGGAC
>DAHXOQ010000362.1 GCA_027364815.1 Acidobacteriaceae bacterium
CTCAATTACCAATCCACCAACGTCGTCGATGTCACTGCTACGCCCACCGGCAGTATTGCAGCCAACTTTCCCGGCACGGCCTCCATCTACGCCGTTTGCCAGCCTGCCAACTGCAATCCTGCGCCCATCAATCAGGTCGGCGTGCAGGGAACTGGCCTCTCGGTCACCAGCAACGCGGTCAACATCACCGTCCCCGGAACTGCCAGCACATACGCATGGTTCGGTGCGCCCAATCAATCGCAGTACTTCGCCCAGGTCGAGTTGCTTACCGGCGCCGTCGGCTCCACCGTACGCACTCCTTACATGCCCAATTCCATGATTATGGATGCGCTCGGCACCAACATTTACATGGGCTCAACTACCGCCTTGATGATTTATAACGCCAACTCTGATTCTCTGACTAAGCAGGATTATTCTGTCCCCGGCGTGGTGCTTGCCATTTCGCCTGACAACTCCATGCTTCTCATCAACGACCAGATCCGCAACGTCTTCTACATCTACCGTCCAAATGGTGGTACCGTTCAGTCCTATGGTGGCCTCGGTGTAGCTGCAACATTCACACCCGATTCCCGCACCTTGTACGTTGTCGATGAAGCCTCCGCCGGTCCAGGGCATACCGACACGCTTTACTCTTACACTTTCGCATACGGTTGGAACAGTGAGCCACTCACATCCACTGTCGAACAACAGTACACCGGCGTTGCCAACAAGATCGCCGTCACCGTTCCCGGCGTTGGAGCTTATCTCGCGCTCCCTGACACTGTTGCTCACACCTGGTGCGTCTCTGGCACAGTCGGCAACTACGCAGGCGCCAATTACTTCCCGCAGGGCGATGATCTCGGTATCCCAAATGACGCCATTGCAGCTACTTCAGATGGCCTGCACATCCTCGGCGCCGCCTTTGACTCCGCCACTACCGCGACCCTCAATGACATTGGCGTCAATGTCTTCGCTACAAGCAACGGCATACCCGGAACGCCCGGTTACGTCGGCACCAACAGCCAATTTGGTGAGTGCCCGTCCGTGCTGAATGGTCAAATCAATTACAACGATCCCATGCCTGCGTTGGAACTCTACCACTCGCTCAACCAGACCACGTTGACATTCGCCACTCCTGCCGCTGCCATCAACCAGGTCGTCACCTCGAGACCACCGGTTGGATCATCCGCGCAGAATCTTGCTTTCGTCACCTACCTGCCGCCTTCTAGCGGTGCGGCAACAGGCGCGAACCTCCCCTACTACCTCACGGCTCCAACCGGCCCTGGAGTACTCGGCACTCCCGGCTACGTTACCCTCGCCGGCGCCTCCAACATTACCGCGCCAGTGGCCGGAGCCTTCAGCCCTGACAACACTCTCTTCTTTGTCTCCACCGCTGGCGACAATCTTGTCCACTTCATCAACGTCAACAACGTCATTAAAGGCATTACGCCCCAGGATACGCAGACCATCAACCCCGGACTTCTCGACAATAACAACAACCCGGTTCCCGCTACTGTCATCGTCGTCAAGCCCAGGTCCACCACATAGTAGTTCTGAGTTTTTAATAATGTGAACAGAAAAAAAGCCGTCCCTCAGGACGGCTTTTTTATTGAATGCCGATTCATAAAATACCCGGCAACTGAGAACTGACAACTGACAACTGACAACTCGCTCCTACACGATAGAATTAAATCATGCTGAAAGCGCTCACATTCCTCCACGCCGCTCAATCGGAAGAAGCCTTCGCCCAGTTGCGCAGCTTCTACTCCGCACTCGGCTTCGAGCATGGCCGCGGATGGAAGGAATCAGCTAGCGAAGGCGCATCCTTCCTTGCCCCGCTTGGCAACTTGGAGTTCTTCCTCGGTAAGCGCCCATCCACCGCAAACATCCTCGTTGAAGTCACCAACCTCGATGCCACCCATCAAGCCGTAACCGCGTGGCTCAAGACCAACGCACCCAAAATTCAGCCGGACGAAATCGAAGTCACCAACTGGAAATCGCGCATCTTCACCGTCGAACCAATCCCCGGACATGCGGTCAGCTTCTGGGCTTGGGACTGGGACTTGTCCGATCCTGAGCGCGGCCGTCCCATCGCCATTGAAGGCGACCTCAGCGCCGCCGGCATGCGTTTCGGAATCATCGTTGCCCGTTGGAACGCCGTCATCACTGAGCGTCTTCTTGAAGGCGCTCTCGACGCACTCCTGCGCTCCGGCGCAAAACGCACAGATATTCAAATCATCCGCGTACCCGGGGCATGGGAGATTCCCATGGCCGCTCGCACTCTCGCCGAAACAAAATCCCCAAATAAAATTGACGCCATCATCCCCCTCGGCTGTCTTATCCGTGGCGAAACCGCTCACTACGAGGCCATCTACACTGAAGTAGCCCGCGGCATCGGTCAATGTC
>DAHXOQ010000363.1 GCA_027364815.1 Acidobacteriaceae bacterium
ATACCGATGAAGGTGAAGAGGGTCATGGAAACTGGAAGCCCGAAGGCTTGTCCCCAGGCCTGGCCGGATTGCGAACGCGAGTAGCGCGTGAAGTCCGGAATGTTGAGCGCGAGTGTGGCCCAATAGCCGACCATGGCAGTGAGCGCAGGAAAAAAGACGGGGAGAAATTCCGGGAGCGATTGGAAGCGGCTGGGCGTGGAGAGCATTGCGCCCCAACTGCCGGCCTTCATGTGAATCCAGATGAGCAGCGCGATGGCCATAACGAAAATGAAGGGCGCGCCGAAAGCTTGCAGGTGACGGATGGATTCAACGCCGCGCCAGACGACGACCATGTTCAAGAACCAGAAGCCGAGAAAGCAAACCCAGAGAATGCCGTCGTTGCCGGCGGCGGAGGGCCAGATGACTTTGAGCATGGCGTAGATGGCCTGGCCGCCGATCCATGTTTGAATGCCGAACCAGCCGCAGGCGACTACAGCTCTCAAGAGCGCGGGGATGTTTGCGCCCCTCGTGCCAAAAGGAGCGCGAATGAAGACGGGAAACGGAATGCCGTACTTGGCTCCGGCGTGTGCGTTGAGGAGCATGGGGACGAGGACGATCAAATTGCCGAGGAGAACGGTGAAGATGGCCTGCTTCCAGTTCATGCCGACGGCGATGAGCGAGGAAGCGAGCTGGTAAGTTGTGATTTCGAGCGACATGCTGAACCACAGCGCGACGTAATTGTAAGTGCCCCAGGTGCGCTGAGCCGGCGTGGTGGGGATGAGGTCGCGGTTCGAGAGTGTGGGGTCGAATGTGCTCAACGGATCTCCACGGGTTTTTGTGTGCGCTGCTCCCAAGTTTCAGGCGGGAGGCCCGTGTCAATTTGCTTCATCGTGATGCAGTTGTCAACGGGACAAACGAGCGAGCAAAGATTGCAGCCGACGCACTCGGTTTCATCGACGCGTGGAATGCGTGCGAGAGGGGTGGGATAAGGGCCGTGGATAGCCGGATCGATGGCGCGCTCTTTACGGCTGACAGGCGTGACGACAATGGAAGCGCGCGAGCGGTTTTGATTTTCGTCGGGGATAGGGTGGAGTTCGACATGACCGTCGATTGGCCCTGTAACGCGGTCAAGGTGAATGCACTGGTGCGCGCCATCCCAACAGGCGATGTGGCAAAGATCGCAGCCGATGCACTTTTGCATGTCGATGGAAGCGACGATTTTGTAATTCAAATTAAGGTGCTTCCACTCCGTGACGCGCGGAAGTGAGAGGCCGCGGAAATCTTCGATTGTTGCGAAGCCTTTCTCGCGCATCCAGTTATCGAGGCCCTCGGCCATCTCTTCAACTATGCGGTAGCCGTAGTGCATGGCGGCGGTGCAGACCTGAACCGTGCCGCAGCCGAGGAGAATAAATTCCGCCGCGTCTCTCCAAGTCCCGATGCCACCGATGCCGGAGAGTGGGAGCGCGGCCTCGGGGTCTGATTGAATTTGCTGAACCATGTTGAGCGCGATGGGGCGAACAGCGGGGCCGCAATAACCGCCGTGAGTGCTCATGCCGTCGACATAGGGGCGCGGAGTGAAGTTGTCGAGGTCGATGCCGGTGATGGAGTTGATGGTGTTGATGGCGGAGAGTCCATCGGCTCCGCCGCGTTTTGCGGCGCGCGCGGGAATGCGAATGTCGCTGATGTTTGGTGTGAGTTTGACGAGGACTGGAGTGCGCGCTTTTTCTTTGACCCACTCCGTGACCATCTGCGCATAGACGGGATCCTGACCGATGGCCGAGCCCATGCCGCGCTCGCTCATGCCGTGGGGGCAGCCGAAGTTGAGTTCGAGGCCATCGGCTCCGGCGTCTTCAGCGCGGGCAACAATATCGTGCCATGCTTCGCGTTTTGAAATGACCATGAGCGATGCGATGACGGCGTGCTTGGGGTATCGCTTTTTAACTTCGGCCATTTCCTTGAGATTGATTTCGATGGTGCGGTCGCTGATGAGCTCGATGTTGTTGAAACCCATGATGCGTGCCCCAAGCCAATCGGTGGCGGAGTAGCGCGAGCTGACGTTAGTGACGGGCGCGCCGATGGTCTTCCAGACTGCGCCTCCCCATCCGGCGTCGAAGGCGCGCATGATTTGTTCGCCACAGTTGGTTGGGGGCGCGGAGGCGAGCCAGAAAGGATTGGGCGAGTTGATGCCGCCGGCGAAATTTTTGACGGAGAGATCAGGCATGGGCGGCCTCCGAATAATTTCTGGATGAGAATTTGTAATTGAGAATGCCGAGGGCTGCGCGTTTTCCGTCAGCAACTGCATCGACAACTTCGCGCCCGCCGTTGACGCAATCGCCGCCGGCAAAGTAGCGCGGGTTGGCGGTTTGCCCGGTAGCACGATTAATGCTGATGCGG
>DAHXOQ010000364.1 GCA_027364815.1 Acidobacteriaceae bacterium
ACTCGACGCACCCATCTCCAAACTCATCGGCGGCAAGCTCGGCAAATTCCTCCAACCCGCCGATAAATATCTACAGCGTGAAGGCGCCGGCACCTTCATCCCCATCCATCTCACCGGCAACCGAGAAGAACCCCACTTCGCCATCGACTTCAACCAACTCCTCAAACCCTGAGTCACGCCTTCAATTAAAATCCATACAAAGAATTGAGGACTTCACATGTTCCGCCAAAAACTCCTGATTGCTCTTGCATTTTCTCTATGTTCCACCTCCACCTTCGCTCAAGCGCCTTCCACCGGCAGCGGCTCATCAAAATGCCAATTCTCTGAAGTCTATCTTCAGAACGGCTGGACAATCCCCGGTACTGACAGCGCCAAATCAAAACAACGCACCCCGCTCGCCAGGCACGCAGGCATCTTTCTCACAACATTCGACACTCTCGATGCTGAAATCAACCTGACCATCGCAACCTGTAAATCAACGCAGGAAGGACGTCTGGAAATTAAGGAAATCTCTGCAAAAATCATCAAATTATGGGCCTTCGATGCAGGCAGCAAGCCCTTTGCCTATCGCATTGAATACGCCGAATCAGCAAGCGATGACAAACGTAGCGACCCCAGCTCTGCAATCATCTTCTTCTACGACCTCGATGGCTCCGGTACATTCACCCTCTTCAGGTACGCCGACCCATCCAAAAGCATCATGCTGCCATCCATCATTCCTGATTGGGCTCAAAATGAAATGGATCAACCCACGCCTCATCAGTAACAAAGCCAATCCTCATCCACCCCAATCGTAATGACAAACTCCGCGCCGGACGACTCCCCAAAATTCCCAACAAATCTATGCACACCCCTCCAAAACTCTATAAACTAATCCCTGATTTTGTTTCACTGTTTTATTTGTCTGCAATCTCGCCCGCAATCTCAAGGAGAACCATCATGACCCGTTATCACCTTCGCATCACCACTCTCTTTCTCTTCACACTCCTCCTCGCTCTACCTTCTCTGCGTGCCCAATCCGCGCCCAAAAACAATCTCAACGACTGGTGGAAGAACGCCGTCATCTACGAGATCTACCCGCGCAGCTTTCAAGACACAAACAACGACGGCCTCGGCGACCTCAACGGCATCACCGCCCATCTCGATTACCTCCACGACCTCGGCATCGACGCCATCTGGATCTCGCCTTGCTATCCATCACCGCAAGTCGACTTCGGCTACGACATCTCCGACTACAAGAACATCGATCCCGCATACGGTACACTTGCCGACTTCGACCGCCTCGTCGCCGAAGCCAAAAAGCGCAACATCCGCATCCTCATGGACATGGTCATGAATCACACCTCAGACAAACACAAGTGGTTCATCGAATCACGCTCCTCCAAAACCAATCCATATCGCGATTGGTACGTATGGCATGACGGCAAAGGTGAAACCGCTACCGACCCCGGACAGCCGCCTAACAACTGGCTCTCCGAGTTCGGTCATAGCGCATGGGAGTGGGACCCAACCACCCGCCAGTACTACTATCACAAGTTCTACATTCAACAGCCAGACGTCAACTGGGACAATCCCAAAATCCACGAAGCATTCAAGGACATCATGCGCTTCTGGTACAAGCGCGGCGTCGCCGGTTTCCGCTTTGACGCCATCACCACGCTCTTTGAAGATCCTGAGCTCCGCGACGAAGCTTACCGCTACGACAAAGACGGTAAAATCATCATCAACGCATACGGCTACAAGGAGACCGACGGCAAAAGAACTGAGTTCCTACCCCAGGTCAACGACGTCATGGTCGAGATGCGCAAAGCCTCTGACGATTTCCCCTCCAACAAATTTCCAGGAACCCGCCTCTTCGTCGGTGAAACCTACGTCCCCAACATCGCCGCACTCGCCGCTCTCTACGGCACGCCTGACAAGCCCGAGTTCCAGCTTCCCATGGACACCCAGATCGGACTCGGACACCACAAACTCGATGCCAACTACTTCCGCACAAAAATTACCGACGCCGAAACCGGGCTCAATGGCAACCTCCCACTCATCGTCTTTGACAATCACGACAACCCGCGCCTCGACGCACGCTTCGGTGACGGAATCCACGACACCGACATTCAGCGCGCTATCTCAACTTTGCTTTTCCTTACCCGTGGCACCGCTCTCTTCTACTACGGCGACGAGATCGGCATGAAGACCACCCCGCCCACGCGCAAAGAACACGTCAAGGACCCAATCGGCATCACCGGCTGGCCCAAGTTTAAAGGCCGCGACGGCGAGCGCACCCCCATGCAGTGGGACTCGTCCGCCAACGCCGGCTTCTCCAACGCCGCGCCCTGGCTCCCCGTCCCGCCGAGCTACACCCCCATCAACGTCAAG
>DAHXOQ010000365.1 GCA_027364815.1 Acidobacteriaceae bacterium
ATCCTCCCTCGCAGCAATTCATTTCCCAGGAGGGTCGCTTCACCGTCATCTTCGCAGGCACACCCAAAAAGGAGACCAACGTCGTACCACTTGAAGGCGGCGAATCAACCACCATGAACCAGTTCTCCGTTGCCCTCGATGACAACAATGACTCCTACATGCTCCTCTACAACGACTACCCCGCCGATTACGCCAACGGTGATCCAAAGGCAATACTCGAATCCACCCGCGATGGCTCCATCAAGGGAAAAACCCTCATCGCTGATAACCCCATCACCCTGAGCGGTGTTCCAGGACGCGCCTTCACCACCATTGACGGCAACGGATGGATATTCACCATCCACCAGTATCTGAAGGGCAAGCGTCTCTATCAACTCATCGTTGTCGGCACTTCATACCACCCCGCTTACCTCTCCGACCAATTCATGAGTTCATTCAAAATCTGGTAGCACTAAACTGTGTCGTCTTCAATCACGGCTGCATTGCCGCGTCTGGCCTTCAGATGGGATCACGATAATCTCGGCCGCAAAGGTATCTCTGGGGTTCAGCCCAGAGATTGATCCCATCAGGGTTGACTTTTAATTGACATTAGAAAAACCATTCGGATTTTTGACACTCTGCTCGACGTATTCGTATAGAACCGCCTGACGTTGCGAAGAATTATCATCAAACCACGGGGAAAGTCATTTGGACGATTCCAACAAAAATTATAGAGCCGTTGTATTTGAAGCATCCAGAAATTGCTCCCGAAATATGGTTTGATGAGGGCAAGAAGACCGCTCACATTTAATTCACGTCAGAGAAGTTTTCTAATCGGAAATCTCCATTAAATCCATTCTTCTGCTCCGTGATGCCAGCATGAACACAATCCCCAACGCCATCAAGACCGCAATCATCGCAAAGATAAAAACCGCCCCATATCCATACAGCCCAATGATCGCGCCCGCTGAAGGTCCCGCCAAAAAGAATGAAACATCGGCGAATCCCGTATAAATTCCCAGCGCTGCTCCACGATTCTGCTCCGGCACTCTTCGCACCGCCTCAAGTCCCAGTGACGGAAAGCCCAGCGAAAATCCCAGCCCAGTCAAGGCCGACCCAAGCAACGCGAGTATTGGTGTCGGTGCGCTCCAGATCAAAATCAGCCCGCACAACTCCACACTGAGGCTCGCCATCGCCACCTGAAATGCCCCGAAAATACTGATTGTGTTGATAAACAACAATCGCGCCAAAATAAACGTGCAGCCAAACGCCGTCAAACAAAGCGCCGCGCCATCCCAATGCCGGCTCGCATAGTAGAGCGTCACAAACGTCGCCAGCTCGCTGAACCCCACCCCGCCCAGCGCCAGCACGCTGCCGTGCATCGCCACTCGCTTGAAGACCGCGCGGAAGGGAAGTTGCTCACCATGCACAATCGGCGTCGCCGGCTTGCGAATCGCCATCAGTACCGTCACAAATCCCAGCGCCATCACCAGCGTGCCAATCCCGTTCAGCCCCCAATGATTGCTGAGCCACACCCCCAGCGGCGCGCCAATCGCCATCCCGCCATACGTGCTCACTCCGTTGAACGAGCTCACCTTCGCCGTATTCTGCGGCCCATTCGCCGAGATGCTCCACAGCGTCGACCCTGTCGATGTCATACTCTCACCCACTCCGAGAATAAGCCGGCAAATGAGCAGCACTCCCAAACCCAGCAACCGACTGTGCGTCACCACCAGTGCCGCCGCAATCAACAAACCGCCACTCAGAAAGCCAATCAACAATCCGCCAATCACAGCCTTCCGCGCACCCGACCGGTCGCAGAATCTTCCCACCCATGGTCTGCTGAAGAGCGTCGCAACATATTGAATGCTGATCACCAACCCAGCCAGCACCGTACTGTACCCAAGCTGCAAGTGCACAATCGAGGGCAGCACTGCCAGCGGCAGCCCGATTGTCAAATAGCAGACAAAAGTAAAATACGAATAGCTGAGAATCTGCAGCGTACCTGCACGGGTTGGAGTTTGCTGAAGGGGTACGCTCGGGGAAGTGCTCATGTCGTAACTAGCCTTGCTCGTAAAGGAACTGAACAAGTATATCGAAGGCAATGCGACAATTGCATTCCCGAGCATCCTGAAATATGAATTGCCTGCAAGAAACCGATAGCGCAATTCAAGCGCATGCGCGACGATTAGAAACGATGATACTCACGCATCAAACTCGCTTGCATCGCCCCATCAACGAAGCCCACGCCTGGGAGCAATTGCAGCATCGCGACTCCGCCGCAAATTTCTTCTACGCCGTCGAAACAACCGGTGTCTATTGCCGCCCCACTTGCACCTCGCGTCTTCCGCTCAAGAAGAACACGCTCTTCTTCGCGTCCCCAT
>DAHXOQ010000366.1 GCA_027364815.1 Acidobacteriaceae bacterium
GCATTTGGGGCGCCGGAGTGCTTTGAGCGGCGGGCGCGACAGGGGCGGCAGCGGGGGATTGAGCGATGGTGAGGGGCGCGAGTGCGAGAAGAAGTGCGACCACAGATGCGGCTGAAAGAGAGAGGCGAGAGTTCATGGTCTTCATACGGGGGAGAATCCTGTTCTGCGGCTGCAAGAGAAACCACCTAAGGGTACAGCCAACCCATAGGAGAGCGTGGGGAAGTCACTGAAACTTGCCCACAATACTATTAAAGACGATTTTACCCGTCATTTGTTGCTTAGGGAATGGAAATGGGGTAATTAGGGCCCCATTAGTCATTTCAGTTAGCTATGCGGGCGGAGGGTGAGGGAGCAAAGCGAAAGAGAGAGCAGAAGGTGTAAAAGTTCTGGAGGAATGACTTTCGAGGAGTTGGCAGATTGTCAGAGTGCCAGGACTGGTGCTCTCCGGTAGACTTGTAGGCGATGAAAGACGCGAAGACAATTTCAGGTTGGTCATTTGTCGCGATGAAAAATCTGCGCGTTGAGAGCTTGATCAGTATTTTTGCGCTGGGGGCATTCATCTCAATTACCGGCTGCGGCACCCCTGCTGCTCCTGCACCCCCAACTCTTGATCTCCCTCAGGCTGTTGAAAATCTCTCGGCCACGCGCTCTGGCGATGTTCTCACTTTCTACTGGAGCCAGCCACGCCGCAACACCGACCATTTGTTTCTCAAGGGCGATGTGGATGTCCTCATCTGCCACAAATTCCCAGCAGGCGAGTGCGAGCCCATCAACGAGCTCTATGTATCTCCAGGAAAGGACGAGCGAGTTGAAGTTGCCATTCCCAAACAGCTTGCCACCGGCGAACCCCGCGCAGAACTTTTCGCTGTGCAATCCCGCAATCACCTGAAGCGCGCCGCAGGTCTCTCGAATGAAGCGATGGTGATTGCCGGCAGCGCGCCACCGCCAGTTGAAGAGCTCAAAGTTGAAGAGCAGCGTCAAGGTGTCGTAGTGCGCTGGAAGGCGGTTGGCGACGAAGCACAACCCGTGCGTCTTATCCGTCGCAGAATATTGCCCGCGCCGTCAACGGAAACAAAGAGCGCGGCGAACAAATCTCACGGCGATCTTCTGGCCGCCGCACCTGAAGCCGAGTTGGTCACACTCCTGGTTGATGCCGGTTCCAAAGGTCATGCAGTCGATCGCACCGCGCACACCAGCGAGAGCTACGAGTACCGAGCCGAACGAGTCATCCGTCTTGAAGTCAAAGATCAGACGTTGGAGGTGAAGGCTGCACTCAGCGAGCCGGTGGCCATAGAAGTCAGAGACAGCTACGCGCCAGAGCGTCCACGCGGTTTAGCCGCCGTTGCAGCAACCAGTGAAGCGGCAACCGCAGAAAAACAAAATGGGATAGACCTCAGCTGGCAGCCGAATGTGGACGCTGGTCTGGATTCACCTGTCGCCGGCTACATTGTCTACCGCCGTGAAGGTGATGGGGAATGGGAGCGCATCAGCGGCACCGCACTGGTCATCGGTCCCGGCTTCCACGATCCCAATGTCAAGCCCGGCGCAAGTTACAGCTACTCCGTCTCCGCTGTCGGCGCGAACACGCTGATCAGTCCGCGCTCAGAGCCGGCAACAGAAACAGTGCAGTAGATTTTGATATCAAGGAGTCGCACGTGAAATTCTGCCGATTTGAATTCGAAGGTGAATAACTCTTTGGCCGTGTTGAATTGCGCACCGATGGCGAAGCCCACATCGAAGAAATCCTCACCGAATCCCCCTACGCCTCTTCCACGTTGAACTCCACATCCGCGCACCTCGCCTTGCTCTATCGCGAAACCGCGGTGCGCGTCCGCGCCCATTTCTCACCGCATCCCATCAGCGAAGCGCAACTGCTTCCGCCATCGCAACCAAGCAAGATTATCTGTGTCGGCCGCAACTATCGCGACCACGCCAAAGAACTCGGCAACGAAGTTCCCACTTCGCCGCTGATTTTCATGAAGCCTCCCTCATCGCTGCTTTCACCCGGCGCGCTGATTCGCCGTCCCGCCGTGAGTGAGCGCGTCGACTATGAAGGCGAGCTCACGGCCGTTATCGGCAAGCGCGTGCGCAAGCTCGACCTGGAATCCAACTGGCGCAGTTATATTCTGGGCTACACCATTGCCAACGACGTCACCGCGCGCGACCTGCAAAACAAAGACGGCCAATGGACGCGCGCCAAAGGCTTTGACAGCTTCTGCCCAGTCGGCCCATTCGTCAGCGACGAGATCGATCCCAACATCGGCGTCGAAGTTGAAACCCGCGTCAACGGCCAAGTGAAACAGCACGGCAACACGCGCGATTTCATTTTCAATTTACCTGAGCTGCTTGTATAC
>DAHXOQ010000367.1 GCA_027364815.1 Acidobacteriaceae bacterium
GATTGAGGGGGCGTTGTGGAGGGCTAATAGGTTATTACAGTAGGTTGCTGCTAGAGATTAATTAAAGCAACAAAATAATCTAATTTTGGACGGAGTCGAGCGCTTCATCAAGAGGCTTAGCGGGCGTGCGCATGATGCGGCGGTAGTCAAAGAGCATGGCGAGACGCCAGCGGAGGATCATTCCGAAGGCGAGGACAAAGAAGAGGGCTCCAGTTTGGGGGATGGTGAGGTAGTTGTCAAAGTAGCTGCGGGCGAAGATGCGGACGGCGGCGAGGGCGATGACGACGAAGAAAAAGGCGCTGTGGCGCTGGACCATGATGGTGTCGCCGACGCGGATGAGCTTTGAGGTGAGGATGAGCGGGTAAGCGAGGAGGAGCGCGCCGATGAGGAATGCGACGAGTGCCCAGAGGGGATTGATGCGGCAGATGGGCGCGATGAACATGCAGAAGCCGGTGGACATGCCGAGGGGCGGGATGATGATTTTGCGCAGTGTGACGGCGGTGCGGCCCTCACGGACGCGCCAGATGAAGACGACGATAGCGCCGAAGATGGAGGCCAGGACGGCAAGGACGGGGAGATAAGGAATGTGTGGCACGAGCGACCTCTGTTTACTAGTATAAAGCGGGTTGGGGTGGGATGAAATTTGAGGGACAATAGAGTAAAGATTCGATTGTGTTATTGGATTTCAGGTATGATTTAACCATGGCGACAGTACACATCACGGTGGCGGAAGCGGAGCGCGATTTTGCGAGTCTGCTGGCCCGGGTGCGTACCGGAGTTGAAGTTGTGATTGAGGTTACGGAGTCTTCTGCGATTGTTTTACGGATGGTTGAGGAAAGCCCTCTGCGTAAGCTCTCCGAGTCGTTGCGACTGGCGAAGGAACATGGTTCGACGACGACACTGGATGGTGAGTTCGGGCGCGATTTGGGAGCAATTATTGAAAGCCGCTCAGCGCCGCTGAAGAATTTATGGGACTGATTGTTGACACGAGTGTTCTGATTGCTGCTGAGAGACGCGGCGAGACGGTTGAGCAACTCATTGAACAAATCGTGCTGGTTGCAGGTGATCAGGATGCAGCGCTTTCGGCGATTGGTCTGACCGAGTAAATTCACGGAATTTATAGAAGCAAAGACGCGAAGATTCCGGACAGACGCAAAATATTTATTGAAGAACTGCTCCGCGATTTTACAGTTTATCCATTTACCAAAACGACGGCGTATTTAGCAGGTCGAGTTGATGGGCAACAACAAGCGCTAGGAGTGACGATTCCATTCGATGATTTATTGATTGCTGCAACAGTATTAGAGCTAGGATTTTCAATACTTACTGAAAATTTCCGTCATTTCAAACTTGTACCTGGACTCTCGATTATCCAGATTTGAAATGCAATCTCCGACTAATTGATTCTGATACCGTTTTGGAGGCTGGCGATGCGCTGGCCTTTTTTGTTGATGGCGAGAATGTTGGCTGGGGAGCCAGGGATGAGCGCGGCGGTTTGGTTTTGGAAGCCGGTCATGGTGGCGGGGTTGAGGGTGAGGAGATGGAGAGCGTCGTCGAGAGTTGCGTTGGTGAAACGGATGAAATTTTCGAGGGCGCGGTCGAGAGTGAGGACGCTGCCTGCGAGGACGCCGTCGGCAGTGGCTTTGCCATTGGCGACCTGGACGTCGAAGTCGCCGAGTTGGTATGTGCCGTCGGGCATTCCGGTTGCGCTCATGGCATCGGTGACGAGGATGGCGCGCTCCGGGCCTTTCATCTTCCACCAGATTTTTACGATTTCTGGGGAGACGTGGATGCCGTCGCAGATGAGCTCAGCGAAGAGATCGTCGTTGGTGAGTACGGTGGAGAGAATGCTGGGGTCGCGGTGGTCGAGTGGACGCATGGCGTTGAAGGTGTGGGTGGCGCTGATGGCTCCGGCGGCGAGAGTGGGTAAGCACTCTGCGGAGGTTGCGTTGGAGTGGCCGATGGAGACGCGAAGACCTCGGGAGATGGCGTGGGCGGCGAAATCGGCTGCGCCGGGGAGTTCGGGTGCGAGGGTGATGAGGCGGGCGTGGCCTTCGGCGGCGTCAATCATCTTGTCGAGCGTGGCGATGTTTGGCTCGAGAAGATAAGCGAGAGGTTGAACACCGCGGCGGGAGTGGGAGAGGAATGGACCTTCGAGGTGAATGCCGATGGGCCGGGCTTGAGTTGGATCGGCGGGCGCATTGAGAAGTTTGGCGAGTCCGGAGATGGCGCGGAGGGTGAGATCCATGGGCGCAGTGACAGTGGTTGCGAGGTAACTACCGGTTCCGCGCGAGGCGAGAAAGCGACCGATGGCGGAAAGAGCGGCAGTGGTTGCTTCCATCA
>DAHXOQ010000368.1 GCA_027364815.1 Acidobacteriaceae bacterium
TTGCTGACCCTTCAAAATATTGATCCGAACCATCGTATCCGGTGAAGATTTCAGCACCCAGTTATCCGGATCAATCATGATGTGACGCGGCCGCCCAAAAGTGTCCACAATAAATTGCGAGCTCGTCCCCACAACATCCACGCGCTGATTCACCGTCTTGCCGTCCGTCTCTATGCGCAGCTCAACCGGCATGCTGAAGAGATCCAGGTCCTGGTTAATCTCGCCGATCGTTCGGAATCCCTTGTTGTTTCCCAGGCGGTAAACGGCATACTTGTTCACGAACTGCGGCGCGCCCGTGCCATCCACCCACTGCGCAAAAAACGGCGTCAGTTGCTGCTGGCTCGCGGCTTCCAGTGCATGTTCAAAATCCGGCGTGCGCACGCTCTTGTCCGTGTACTGGCTCAACGCGCCGCGCAGCGCCGGCAAAAACGCCTGCTCGCCCATCACCCAACGGAGCATGTGGAAGATCATCGCCCCTTTCTCCAGCGTCATCGATTGAAACTCCGGCGAGAAGGCCCCAAGCCTCGCCGCACTCGTCAGCGGCACCGTGTCATATGCCAGCGCGCCGGCTTCAATATCGGGCAGCGCATTCTTGAGCGCGTTGCGCCCGCTCTGATCTTCCACGTACATCAACTCCGCGTAGCGGCACATGCCGTTCGTGATCCACGCGTCGTTGAGCGTCGCTGGGCTCATCTCCGAACTCCACCACTGCCGCGCAATCGTATTCGCCAGTAGCCGCACTCCTGATTTGTCGTTGACGCGTGAACCCTGTATCGCAGCAAGCTCCGGCGCCCAAACCGCTGGCAGAGTATCGTCCGGCAACTCGACGACGTTCATGTGCATGCTCTCTGGATCTCCAAACGCTGTCGAGAAAAATTCAAATTGTTGCGCCGCGTTTTCTGCCAGCTTGCTCGCCCCTGCCTGGTGACTGACCGTCAGATAGACTTTGACGTTCCCCGCCATGCCAGCCGACACCGGCCCAACCAGCCGTCCCGCAATAATCGTTCCCGGAAATCCCGGCCGCGTCCAGTTGAACTCATACTCTTCGCCCGGCTTGCCATTGGCGAGCGTTGTCTTCTTCAGCGGCCCGGTACTTCCGCTGCCCAATACCTTTATTCCTTGCGGCACGCGGATGTGCATCTCCGCCGTAAAGCGGTTCGTCAGGTATCCCGTAGTAGGGAACCACCGCGCCGCGTAAAGCAGGTAAGTTATCGGCTCGTTGATCGCCGCCAGCTTGAGTCCTTCAACCGGCCCATCTTCAGCGCCCGTCAGTATGCCTTCGTATTCAAAGCTCCACTTGTTCACTTGCCCCTTCACGAAAGGCGTTAGCGGAGTAATCCGCACCGTCCCGTCAGCCGAGCGGTCTCCCGTCAGCGTCTTGCCCCCCTCGTCCGTGATCCGCGTAATCTTCAGCGCAGGATGAAACCCGAAGCTCACCATCTCCGCCGTTTCATTTGCCGTAAAGCTCACCTGCGTCTTCGCTGTGATGTGGTGCGCCGTCGTATCCAGCTCCGCGTCTATCACGTACCCCTGTATATTGAGGCCGGTGCGGTCCGCGCGCTGAGCCTGAAGTAGGCGAGTCGCGTGCGTGGTGATCACGAGTGCAATGAAGAGGCCAATGGAGAGTGTTCGCAGCAGGTTCATCGTGCTCTTGCTCGTGCGCATGGGGATCGTCCTCAAAAGTTACTTACTGCGGGCGCTATTAGCTACCGTATCGAGTGTAATCTCGGCCACGCGGTCAATGGCAGTTTGTACTCGAGATTCGGGCTGGCTTGGGGAACTCTCCAGCCTGTGTGGATTGTGACCCTCAAGCTTTTGGCGCACCTCACCTAAGCCCTCCATCATGGACGCTCGCCCCCGCCCATCCGGTAGCAGCGGACTAAGTGATTCAATGATGCGTTCCGCGCTGAACTCGCTCTGTATCAGCTCCGGAACCAGCCTTTTTTCAGCAATCAGGTTCACCATCGCCACGTGCGGCACCTTCACCACACGCTTCGCAATGGAGTACGTCAGCGGCGAAACGCGGTAAACCACCACAAACGGATTGCCCATCAACGCCGCTTCAACCGTCGCCGTCCCGCTCGCCACTATCGACGCCCGCGCATGGAAAAGCGTCGAGCGCGCGTCGTCAAGCAAGTGAATTTCAAGCCCGCTGCCATGCTGCTGTGTAAGTTCTAAAGTTTCCATTCGTTGAGCAAGGGTCAGCGTTGCAGCCATCGGAATCAAAAAGGTCTTTTTCTGATCTTTAATTTTGCCGTCCTCGTTGAGCAGACTGGCCGCCTTCAGCATCTCCGGCAAATTCGCGCGGATCTCCTT